>JBARAF010000136.1:0-16274 GCA_049791695.1 Croceibacterium sp. | reverse complement strand
GGGCCGGGCTGATGCCCGCATCCTTGTCGTAGAAATCTTCCAGCCGCTTGCGCAGGCGGTGGACGTAAACCCGCACCGTCGCGTCATCGCCTTCGGTGGCCGTCTGGCCGAACACTGCATCGGCGATGTCGGCCTGGCTGGCCGATGGAGCCTCTGGACCACGGGCCGCGAGGTAATCGAACAGGTCGCGCAGCCGCCCGGATTCGCCAGCCACTTTGGCGGCATTCAGGCGCGCGACTTCGGCGGCAAAGCTTGCGCCGTCCACCGCACCCCGTTTCCTGCCCAACCAGCCAGCCAAAATGGCCAATTCCCTTGATGTAACGTCGTTGTAACGGCTGGATTACCGTAATTTACTTGGTTTGCACAGGCCACCCCAACAAGCCCCCGATCCATGAGGAAAACGCCAGATTTCATTCGCCCGCTTCTGCTGACCGCCGCATCCGGCATGGCCATGGTGGCTGCCCTGCCCGCCCATGCGGAGGAAGCCACCCCGGTTGAAGCAGCTGCCGAAACCGCATCCGATGCGGAAGCCGCCCCGGCCGACAGCCCCGGCAGCACCCCGATCATCGTCTATGGCCGCGGTGAACGGCGCATCGGGCAGGCCGGTGCAGCCAGCGAAGGCGGCGTTGCCGGGGCCGATATCGAAGTGCGGCCCTTGCTGCGCCCCGGCGAATTGCTGGAGGCGACGCCGGGCCTGATTGCCACCCAGCATTCTGGGGGGGGCAAGGCCAACCAGTTCTTCCTGCGCGGTTTCAACCTCGATCACGGCACCGATTATTCGCTGTATGTCGATGATGTACCAATGAATTTCCGCACCCATGGCCACGGCCAGGGGTATCTGGACGTCAATGGGCTGATCCCGGAAACCGTTCGCCGGGTCGATTACCGCAAGGGGCCATACCGGGCAGATGCCGGTGATTTCAGCTTCGTCGGCAGCAGCACGATCACCACCCACGATCATCTGGACCCCTTCGCCACGATCGAAGTGGGGCAATATGGCTATCGCCGCTATGTCGCCGGTGGTTCGGCCAAGGTGGGCGCGGGTGACCTGCTGCTGATCGGCCAGGCCAAATTTGCCGATGGGCCGTGGCAGCTGCCGGAAGATTTCGACGGGTATTCCGGATACCTGAAATACTCCGTGCCGCTGGGCGATGGCACCCTGCACGCCAGTGCCACCCTATTCGACGCCAGCTGGGCCCCCACGGAACAGCTGCCGGAACGGGCCGTGGGCACGCTGGTGCCAGACCGCTACGGCAGCCTGGACCATACCCTGCGCGGCACGACCAAGCGCCAAATCGGCTCGCTCACCTACCAGTCCGATGCCTGGCGGCTGAGTGCATATGTCCAGCATTACGACTGGAGCCTGCTGTCGAACTTCACCTATTTGCTGGAAGATCCGGTGAACGGGGACCAGGTGCGGCAGTACGACCGGCTGTGGACCTATGGCGGGCGGGCCGAACACACCTTCACCCTGTCGGACGCGCTGTCACTGCGGATCGGGGCCGAAGGGCGGGTGGACGACATCGGCCGCGTCGGGCTGGATGAAACGATTGCCGGGGTGAAGGAATTCACCGTGGGTGCCGTTTCGGTGAACGAAAGTTCGCTGGGCCTCTATGGCGAAGCAATCTGGAAGCCGCTGGACCGGCTGATGGTGATCGGCGCCCTGCGCGGCGACACCTACCGGTTCCGCACCACCGCGCTGGAAGGGGCCACCAGCTGGAGCGGCACGGTCAAGGACAGCGTGCTGTCCCCCAAGATCGGCCTGAATTACGAAGTGACGCCTGGCGTCGCATTGTATGCCAATTACGGCCAGGGCTTCCATTCCAACGATGCACGCGGCGTGACCAACCCGGTCGATCCCGCCCCCGGGCTGGTTGAAGGGCACTTCAAAGAAGGCGGTTTCCGGCTGGAAAAGGGCGGCCTGATCCTGACCGGCGTTTACTGGTGGAGCGCGATCGGCAGCGAACTGATCTATGTTGGCGACAGCGGCGCGGTGGAACCGAGCGACCCGAGCAAACGCCAGGGTTATGAAGTGACCGCGTTCTGGAAGCCCACCGGCTGGCTGGCGTTCGACGGGGTCTGGACCGGGTCCAAGGCACATTACGTGGGGCTGCCTGCCGGACAGGATTTCGTCCCTGGCGCGCTGGAAAATTCCGGGGAACTGGGCGTTTCGGCAATCTTCCCCGATTTCAACGCCGCCGCCCGCCTCCGCTATCTCGGCCCACACCCGCTGATCGAGGACAATTCACAACGCGGCGCGCCGACCACCCTGCTGAACCTGCGGGCCGCCTGGACGCCGCAGCGGATCGGCGGGTTGGAAGTCTATGCCGAACTGCTCAACGCGCTGGATAGCGAAGGCGACGACATCGACTACTTCTATGTCACCCGCCTGCCCGGCGAACCGGCCGATGGTATCGAAGGCCGCAACAGCCGCATTGTCGAACCGCGCCAGCTGCGCGTGGGCGTGAAAAAGACCTTCTGACCGAACCCCAGCGGTGGCGCCACGCGGGTTGCGCCACCCCTTCATGGCCCGCCCTTCGGCACTGCATGGCGAAGGGCGGGCCATTTTTTCTCCGGCAGACTGACTCGCATTGTCAATGTCACTTGACATTACGCCGAATCATGTCTAGTTTCCTTGACATCATAGCAAGGGAGCTTGACCAATGAACCTACATCGCAAAGCCTTGTGCTGGGCCGCAGCCACTTGCACAGCGGCCCTGGCCGGACAGCAGGGATGGATCGACCATGCCTCCGCCGTCACCCTGACGCTGGCCCTGCCGATCATCGGCTGGACCACGTTGACGGGCCGCAACCGCTGCCTGCGCAAGGAACGCTGACCATGGCCGGCAATTTGGCTGCGCGCCGCTATACCCGGCGTGTCGGCGTGGCGATGGCCATCTATCTGGGATCGATGGTCGCAGCGAATTACCTGATCGGCCGGGATCTGGTGTCCGGGCCGCTGATCTGGCCTTTGGCGCTGATTCCGGGCCTTGCCGTTTCGGGCGTGTTCTATGCGGTGGCGATGTTCCTGGTGGAACAGAAGGATGAATTCTTGCGTGTGCTGATGGTCCGCCAGACGCTGGTCGCCACGGGATTTGCCCTGACCGTTGCAACCATCTGGGGCTTTCTGGAAAGCTTCGAGCTGGTGATCCATGTCGATGCCTATTGGGTGGCGATCCTGTGGTTTGCCGGGCTGGGCCTGGGGGCGCTGGTCAACCGGCTGACCCTGGGCACTGCCGGGATGCAGTGCCCATGAACAACCGCCTGCGCGTGCTGCGCGCCGAACGCACCTGGAGCCAGCAGGAACTGGCCGACCGGCTGGAGGTATCGCGCCAGAGCGTCAACGCGATCGAAACCGGCAAGTACGATCCGTCCCTGCCGCTGGCCTTCCGCATCGCCGATCTGTTCGGCCTGACGATCGAAGACATCTTCCTGCGCGATTGAGCGCAGGGAGATGTCCTCCCCATTCCTCAGACGCCGACCACTTCCGGCAAGGCGGCGGCATAACGGGCGACGTCTTCCAGCTTGCCGGTGCTGACCCGAGAATAGCGCGCCCATTTGCCATAGGTGCCGCGGATCAGGATATCCTTGGCGGCCATCGCTTTCTGCACCGCGTTGGCATCCGCCACCTCGACGAAGACAAAGTTGGTCTGCGTCGGCAGCGCCCTCAGCCCGGCCTTGGCCACGGCATCCAGGATCATCTCGCGCCCTTCGGTGATCATGGCCTTGCTGCTGCGCAGGAAGGCATCATCGTTGTAACTGGCGATTGCCCCGGCCAGCCCGGCGATATTGCCGCCGAAGCTCATGATATATTCGGAAATGCGCCGCGCATGTTCCGGCGTGGTCAGGGCATAACCCACCCGCAGGCCCGCCATGCCGTAGATCTTGGAGAAAGTGCGGCAGACGATCACGTCCTTCCCTTCACGCACCATGTCGACAATCGTTTCGCCTTCCGGCCTGTCAGTCAATTCGTTGTAGGCTTCGTCCAGCAACAGGGTGGTCCCTTGCGGCAGGGCGGCGGCAAAACGGCGCAGGGCGGCGTTGTCCAGCACTTCGCCGGTCGGGTTGTTGGGGTTGTTGATCTGGACCAGCGACACCTGCGGCGTCAGCGCGGCCTGCATCCCGGCCAGGTCCACCCGCATATCCGCCGTCAAGGGGACGCGGATGGCCTTGGCCCCCTTCTGCTCTCCATATTGCACGGTCGTATCCCAGAACAGTTCCGGGCACACGATGGTCCCCTTGCTGCCCCAGGACAGCGCAATCGCGGACAGCAATTCTGTGGAACCGGAGCCGACCACCACGTGATCCGGCGTCAGGCCGTGGCGTTCCGCGATCATCTCGGTCAGCATTTTCAGCCCGCGATCGGCGTAATAGCAGCCCTTGGTGCAACTGTCGGTGATCGCCGCAACGGCGGAGGGCGCCGGGCCATAGGGATTTTCGTTGCGGGACAGCTGCGCCTGCCCGGGCATGGGGCCGAAGATCGGCCCGGGAGCAACGGGCGCTGCTGTCGCCCGTGCTCCGGTTGCGGCGGCGGCACCGGCCAAAACGGCCGTACCGGCGATAAATGCCCTGCGATTGAAATCCATTGCGCGTCCGCTTGGTGCTGTTGTCAGGAATGGGAGAGCATCGTCACTCCCGTCACGATCAGGTAAAATCCGAATACCGTGCGCAGCAGCGCCGGACTGAGGCGGTGGGCCGCGGCAACACCCAGCGGCGCGGTGAGCAGCGACATTGCGACGATCGCGGTTGCCGCCGGAAAGTTGACGAAGCCGACCGATCCCCATGGCAGGCCAGCCCGGCCCAGCCCGATGATCGCAAAGCCGATTGCACCGGGGATGGCGATGATCCCGCCCATGCCCGATGCCGTGCCGATGGCGCGGTGGATGGGCGTGCCGCACAGGGTCATCACCACTGTGGTGATCGTGCCCCCGCCGATGCCCAGCAGGGCGGAAACCATGCCCAGGCCGCCCGCCAGACCCATGCGCATTGCCCCGTCCGGTGCCGCCGCCAGCAATTGCCGGTCATGCATCTGCGGCAGCAGGAACTGGATCGAAAACAGCAGCACACCGATGCCGAAGATCATCGCCAGGGTGCTGCCGGAAACCTGGTCCGCCAACAGGATGCCACCCACCGTGCCCAGTGCCACCCAAGGCGCCCAGCTGCGGATGAAGGCAAAATCGACCGATTGCCGCCGCGCATGGGCCTGGGCCGATCGCAGCGATGTGACGATGATCGTGGCCAGCGATGTGCCGACGGCCACGTGGGTCCATTCGGCCGGACTGCCGCCCAGCAAGGGAAGGATCAGGATCAGGGCCGGGACAACCACGAAACCACCGCCGATGCCGAACAGGCCGCTGGCGAAGCCTGCCGCAGCACCCGCTGCAAGCAGTCCGGCCAGGAGTATCAGCAGATTAGCGCCGCCCGTCATGGGTCAACATATTACGCAGGTGCGAAACAAATACGACAAAATTGTTGCACTGCAACATCAAGCACTTGCGCGCCCGAGCCCGCAAAAACCCTCGCTTTATCGGATCTTGTGATTGGGCCGGAACCGACTCGGGGAAAGGTAGTTGAGCAGTCAAAGGGCAATTCTGGTGCGCCGCAACATGCCGCGGTCCCGGAAAGGGCTTCAAACGCCCGAAAATGTCCGTTGGTTAAAGCCTGTGAAGCGAATCCTCTTGCCTGTGGCGGGAGATTCATGCTGCACTGCAACATCAGGCACGATCTGGGCGAGGTGAGGGGCGCCGGGACGATCTGCCGAAAGAGGAAAAGCAACATGGCTCTCGACGAATTCGTCCTATCCGAAGAGTCCCCCCGCAATGGCGGCGCCCTGATCAAATCGATCTTCCTGGGCCGCACGCTGGCTGCGGACAAGGTGTTGCGGATCGCCCTGATCGGCAATTACCTGCCGCGCAAATGCGGCATCGCCACCTTCACCAGTGATCTGGCGGGCAAACTGCACGAATTCCATCCCGAAGTTCAGGTGGACGTTTATGCGCTGGACGATCCCGACAAACCGCTGGATTACAGCGGCATTGCCGGAACCATCGCGCTGGACGATCCGGATTCCTATGCCGCCACCGCGCGACGGATCAATGAAAGCGGCGTGGACGCCGTCTGGCTGCAGCACGAATATGGCATTTTCGGTGGTGCCGACGGCGAAATGGTCTGCGCCTTCATTGATCGCCTGGCCGCCCCGCTGATCCTGACCCCGCATACCGTGCTGCGCGAACCGTCTGATCGCCAGCGCGCGATCCTGGACCACCTGGTGCGCCGCGCCAGCCGGATCCAGGTGATGAGCCGCCATTCGGCCGACCTGCTGGTGCAGTATTACGACGCCCCGCGCAGCATCATGCAGATCATCCCCCACGGCGCACCGGACCGTCCGTTTGGCCGCAGTGAAGCGTTCAAGCAGCAACTCGGCCTGTCCGGGCGGCAGGTGCTGATGACTTTCGGCCTGCTCGGGCCCGGCAAGGGGCTGGAACATGTGATCGAGGCGCTGCCGACCATCGCCGCGCGCCATCCGCAGGTGCTGTACCGCATCGTCGGTGCGACCCACCCCAACCTGGTGGCGCATGAAGGCGAAGCCTACCGTGACCGGTTGCAGGCGCGGGTGGCGGAACTGGGCCTGTCGGACCATGTGGAATGGGATAACCGCTTCCTCGATACCGACGAGTTGCTGGACCAGCTTGAGGCCTGCGACATCTACATCACCCCCTATCCCAATCTGCAGCAGTCGACTTCCGGCACGCTCAGCTATGCCGTGGCGCTGGGCAAGGCGGTGGTTTCCACCCCCTACCTGCACGCCACCGAACTGCTGGACGGGGACGCCGGTCGCCTGGTTGCCCCCGGCAGTGCCGCCGCCATTGCCGAAGCGGTCGGGAGCCTGCTGGACGATCCGGCGGAAATGCTGGCCCTGCAATTGCGCGCTTATGCCCGCGGGCGGGAAACGATCTGGCCGCGCTTTGCCGATCAGGCTGCCCGGCTGGCGCGTGATGCCGCGGCACCCACTGGCCGGCCCGCCCCGCTGACTGCGACGCCGGGCCTGACCGGCGTGCTGGCGATGACCGACGGCACCGGCATGATGCAGCACAGCATCGGCGTGGTGCCGGACCGCGCCCACGGGTACTGCCTGGATGATAACGCCCGCGCGCTGATGCTGATGAATGTGGCTGAAGGCATCAGCCCCGGCGAACGCACCCGCCTGTCGCTGACTTACGCCAGCTTCATCCAGGATGCCTGGAACCCTGAACGCAACGCCTATCGCAATTTCATGCGCTTTGACCGTAGCTGGTGCGAAGACGAAGGTTCGGAAGATTCCAACGGCCGGGCGTTGTGGGCGCTGGGCCAGACCGTTGAATGTGCGCCTGATCCCGATCTGGCCGAATGGGCAATGGCCCTGTTCGAAGTGACCCTGCCCCATTGCGCGCAGCTGGGATCGCCCCGCACGATTGCCTTTGCCATGCTGGGCGCTGCCGCCGTGCTGCGCGCCCGCAAGGGGGATGGGCAAGGCAATGGCCCCAGCCTGGCACTGCTGGAACAGGGCGGCGATATGCTGGTGCGCCTGCTGGGTGGTGCACGCCGGCCCGACTGGGCATGGTTTGAAACCGTGCTCGGGTACGATAACCCGCGCCTGTCGCAGGCCCTGATCGAAGCAGGCATGGCGCTCGATCGGCCGGAGTTCATCCAGGCCGGGCTGGAAACGCTGGACTGGATCGCCGGGCAGCAGATTTCCGCCAGCGGCCAGTTCCGTGCCATCGGTTCGGAAAGTTTTGGCCGCAGGCACAACTGGCTGCCGTTCGACCAGCAGCCGCTGGAAGCCCAGGCCGCGATCGAGGCATCCCGTTCGGCCTATGCCGCTACGGCTGATGCCCGCTGGTTTACCCATGCACGGGCCGCATGGGACTGGTTTTTCGGCGCCAATGACCGTGGCGTGATCCTGGGTGACCTGGTGACGGGCCGTTGCCGCGACGGCATTACCCCGCGCGGCGTGAATGCCAATTGTGGTGCGGAATCAATCCTCGCCTTCCAGCTGGGGCACTATTCGATGCTGGCGCTGGCGCGTGCTCACGGGCATGGTTCAACAGCGGCCACGCCGGTTCGCGCTGCAAGTGGAGGTACGATTGGGAGTCGAGGGCAACTGGCCGGCGAGCCCCTTGCGCATCCTTGAGGAACGGCTGCATGCCGACCCGTCCCGCGTTGTCTTGCGTCCGTTCCACCTTGGCTGGCAGGCGAAGAATGCCCCCGGCGGGCGGGCGCTGCGGCTGGTACAGGATGTCGCCGGGCTGACCGAAGATCAGGTGGTGGCCGAATATACGCGGGTGCTTCACGATTTCGAAGGGCGCCACTGGCAGACCGAAAAGGTGTTCGACGAACGCTTCCGCGAAGTGCGCGATACCGTGGATTTCGACTGCGCCGGCTTTTCGTTGACGCGCCGGCGGCTGGTCGGGGCATTCTTTTGCCACGAATATACCTATGCCGCTGCAGCACTGATGAATCCTTCCATCGTCCCCCACCCGGACCAGAGCGGGATACACGACGGGGCCGAACGGTTTGTGATGTCGCTGCGCGCCGTGGGCGAAGGGCACATCAGTTCGGTCGCCTTCCGCGAAGGGATTGCCGATGTCGACGGCGGCTTCACCCTGTGGCCGCAAAGCCATTTCGCCACGGCGGTGGAACTGGACGATGCCAGCCTGACCGACAGCGACAAGGGCGTAATCGTTCACCGTCACGCCGAATCCAGCCTGTCGAACACGGTCATCTTCCCGATCACCGAACAGCAGCGCAACGGGTTGGAAGACCTGCGCCTGGTACGGTTCGATCACGGTGGGGGCGATTATGAATGGATCGGCACCTATACCGCCTATTCCGGCCAGACGATCCGGTCCGAACTGCTGCGCACCTGCGATTTCAAGCGCTTCCTGCTGGAACCGATCGAAGGCCGCGCCGGGCGCAACAAGGGCATGGCCCTGTTCCCGCAAAAGGTGCGCGGCAAATATGCGATGGTCAGCCGGCAGGACGGCAAGAACCTGTTCCTGCTGAAAAGCGATCGGCTGGACCGCTGGGACAGCGAAGGCACGCTGTTGATGGAGCCCAAGTATCCGTGGGAATTCATCCAGATCGGCAATTGCGGCAGCCCGATCCTGACCGATGCGGGGTGGCTGCTGTTCACGCATGGCGTGGGCGCGATGCGCAAGTATTCGCTCGGCTGCGCGCTGCTGGACCGGGATAACCCGGCCAAGGTGATCGGCCGAACGGTGGAACCGGTGCTGACCGCAATCGACGCAGACCGCAGCGGCTATGTGCCCAATGTGGTCTATACCTGCGGCGTACTGAAAGTGGGTGAACGGTTGCTGATTCCTTATGGCATTTCCGACAGCGCAGTCGGGTTCGCCACGGTCCAGATCGCCGACCTGCTGCAATTGATGCGTTGACGAAGGCCAGGTCGCAGACATGAAGCTTCCTACCACCACAGTCGAAAAACCCTGGGGCAAGGACCAGTTGCCCGCGCCCTTCACTGCCTCCGCCGGGCAGCGGATCGGGGAAGTGTGGTTCCAGCCGCCGCCGGAACTGCCGCAGTTGCTGGTGAAATATATCTTCACGTCCGAAAAACTGTCGGTCCAGGTCCACCCGTCCGACGCGCAGACCCTGGCCGCCGGCCTGGGCCGCCAGGGGAAGGAAGAATGCTGGCTGGTGATCGACGCCGAACCGGGGGCCGAACTGGGCATCGGCTTTTCCACCCGGCTGGACCGGGGCGCCGTGCGCACCGCGGCGGAAGACGGCAGCATCGAAGATATGCTGGTGTGGCACGAGGTGCACCCCGGCGATTTCTTCTACATCCCGGCCAACACCGTCCATGCCATCGGGGCGGGGGTTTCGATTATCGAAATCCAGCAGAATTCCGACATCACCTATCGCCTGTACGATTACGGCCGCCCGCGCGAATTGCACCTGGACGAAGCGATTGCCGTCGCCATGCCCGGCCCGGCCGATCCCGCATGCCGCAAACAGGTGCCCTCCACCGGGGCGATGACGCTGGTCGATGGTCCGCTGTTCCGGCTGGACCAGGTGCAGGGTGCCCCTGCCGCCGAGGTGGCCGCCGCTTATGACGGCAGGCTGCTGATCATCCCGCGCAGTGGTTCAGTCACCGTGGCAGGGGATGTGATCAGTCCCGGCGAATGTGCGATGGCTGAAAACCTGGCCGAGGTCGAGTTTGGCACGGCAACCTGCCTGATCGCCTGCCCGATCGACTGAAGGCAGCAGGCCTGCGTGAGGTAGCAGGACCTCACCTGCACCGTCCGCGGCATTCCCTGCACCCACCGTTGCAATGGTTACCCGCCCGGCGTCTCTTCCGGCGCGGTATCAGCCGCCACCGGCAGCCGGCACGCGGATTATATGCGTAATCCTCGCTATCTTCATCAGACGCGACGGTTAACACCCTGCCACTAAAGCCGCATGATGAACATGGCGGCTGGATAATTCCCGTGCGGACTGGCGCACATATGGCTGACCGGCTGGTCCGGCTTGCGGCTTCGACCGCCGGCAACGTGCTGGCGATCACGGCGGCGGCGTTGCCGTTCATCCTGCTGCTGGTTGGCGGCGGGATTGATGTCAGCCGTGGGTACATGACCCGCAGCAGCCTGCAATCGGCCTGTGACGCCGGCGTGCTGGCAGGGCGGCGGGCGATGAGCCGCAGCGGCACCTATGGGACCGCCGAGCGCGCCAAGGCGCAAAAGATGTTCGATTTCAACCTTCAGGCGGAAGTAGCAGGCAACACCGGCACCACTTTCACCACGGCCAGCCACCCCGACGGATCGGTTACCGGCCAGGCCAGCACCAACCTGCCGCTGTCGGTGATGCAGGTGATCGGAGCGGCTGATTTTGCCTTGTCGGTGACGTGCAGCGCCGAATTGCAGATGGCCAGTGCCGACGTGATGTTCGTGCTCGACACCACCGGGTCGATGGCCTGGTGCCCGGACGGCACCGAATGTTATTCCGGCCCCAATTCCCGCATCGTCGGGATGCGAGAGGCAGTGCGCGACTTCTACCGCACCGTGGCAGGAGCCGTGGTGGACAAGGACACCACCCGCATCCGCTTCGGCTTTGTCCCATATACCATGACGGTCAACGCCACCGAACTGCTCAGCAGCGGGGCCCTGCCGGCCAGCTACATCGCGTCCAGCGCGAATTACCAGACCAAGCTCGCGTACTACAACACGCCGGTCTACGTCGGCACCGACAGTGCGCAGGTCCCATCGACGGAAACCTATGGTTCCAACATCACCCAGGCGAACTGCAACAGTTATGGGGTCAACGCCTATCCCACGTCCGGTTCCAATCCGACCAGCAGCGGCACCGCCCCCGCGAACAAGGTGACGACCACCTATTCCTACAAATCGTGGACCAAGGTTTCCGGCAGCGGCAGTTCCGCCCTCGGCACCTGCGTCCGCAACAAGTCGGTGGTGACGACCAGCTATGTCACCCAGTACCGCTTCACCAACTACCGCTACACCACTGCCGCAGTGCCCACGGTCAACTTCCGCGCCCGCGGGCCGGTCAATGTAGTCACCGCCATCTCGTCTTCCAGCCTGTCACCGACCCAGGGCTATTTCGACATGGCGACGCTGGCGGGAATGACCGGAGTCACCGGCCTCTCTACCTCCAGTTCCACCTGGAGCGGGTGCCTGGAGGAACGCGCCACCGTGCAGGATCTTGACATGGACCCGGTCCCGTCAGGCGCGCTGGACCTGGACATCAACAGCGCGCCGTCGAATGCGGCCAGCAGCTGGAAACCCTATTGGCCCGCCATGGTCTATGACCGGGGCACCGGATACCCGATCAGCCGCGATACCACGGGGGCTCTCGCCAGCACCTGGGACTATTGTCCCGCCGGACGGATGAAGACGTTTAGCGAACTGGACATCAGCGACCCTTCGACAGTGCCCAGCTGGCTGGAAACATACCTGCTCACCCTGACTGCCAACGGCGGTACCTATCATGACATCGGAATGATCTGGGGTGCGAATGGCCAGCCCGAACGGGATCATGGCCAGCAACGTCAATGCCGGAAATTCGCACAGCATCAGCCGCCACATCATCTTCCTGACAGACGGGGAAATGGCGCCGGAAACCAACTATTATTCGTCCTACGGGCTGGAATGGTACGACAACCGCGTGGCCCCCGCCAACACCAGCCGGACCGACCTGATCCCCTGGCACAACAGCCGCTTCATCGCCGCCTGCAACGCGGCCAAGGCCGAAGATTACACGGTGTGGGTGATCGGTTTCGGCACCGCGCTGACCGATCAGATGCGCGCCTGCGCCTCTGGCGGGCGGGCCTATGCGTCGGACAACACTACCGAATTGCGCAACACCTTCCGCTTCATCGCAGGTGAAGTAGCGGACCTGAGGCTGAACCAGTGAAGCGCACGGTTCGCGCCCTTGCTGGCAACACGGTCGCCGCGGCGATGGTGGAATTCGCTTTGGCTGCTCCGATCCTGCTGATGTTGATCCTGGGCGCGCTGGAAGTGGGGCTGAACCTGTACCTGCGATCGGTGCTGGAAGGGGCCATGCTGCAAGCCGGGCGTGCGTCCAGCCTGGAAGCCGCGCAGGACGGGCAAGCGGCGATTGATGACCAGGTAACGGCGCAAGTCCACGCGGTGCTGCCCGATGCGCGGGTGACTTTCCAGCGCAGCAATTACGTCACCTTTTCCGACATCGGCCGCCCGGAAGATTTCACCGATGCCAATGACAACGGCACCTATGACAACGGTGAATGCTTCACCGATGAAAACAACAATGCCCTGTGGGACGGCGACGTTGGACGCGGCGGCCTCGGCGGGGCGAATGACGTGGTGCGGTACACCGCGATGCTGGATTATTCCGGGGTCATCCCCGATTTCACCCGCCTGGGGGTCAGTTCAACCCGGCGGATGTCCGCTTCGACCACCCTGCGCAATCAGCCGTTTTCAGTCCAGACCACCCGTGTGAAGCCACGCATATGCGGCTGACCCTGTGGCGCAGGCTCGCCCGCGACTGCGGCGGGACCTCGGTGATCGAACTGGCATTTGCCCTGCCCATCCTGATGACGCTGGGATTGGGCCTGAGCGAACTGGGGGCCTTTGCGATCGCCCAGACGCGGATCAACCAGGTGGCGATCAGCGTGGCTGACAATGCGTCACGCGCAAAGCAGTCGGTCGTGTTCGGATCACCGCAGATGCGCGAATTCGACGTCAACGAAACCTTCCGCGCGGCGCGGCTGCAATTCCCCGGCCTTAACCTGGAGCAGGACGGGCACATCGTGCTGTCCAGCCTGGAAACCAATGATACCGGCGGTCAGTGGATTCACTGGCAGCGATGTTTCGGCAATGCCGCGCTGGGCGGTTCGCAGTATGGGCCGGAAGATACCGGAAAAACCGGATCGGGCTTCCCCGGCATGGGGCCCGCAGGGGCGCGGATCATGGCGGAACCCAATGCCGCGATCATGTTTGCCGAGGTAACCCTCACTTACCGCCCGATGTTCTTCGATTACTTCATGGGCAACCAGACGATCCGCAAATCGGCGGCCATGTATGTCCGCGATGACCGCGACCTGACGCAGCTGTACAACCCGGACCCGGCAGCGCCAGTCGCCAGCTGCTGACGGTCAGCGGCCGCGCCAGACTGCCGGTCGGCGTTCGATGAAGGCAGCCATGCCCTCCGCCTTGTCCGCCGTTCCGGCCAGCATATGGAACACGCGCCGTTCGTGGCGGATGCCCTGTTCCAGCGGCATTTCAAACGCCGCATTGACCAGTTCCTTGGCCGCCTGCGCCGCCAGCGGCGGCATCGCGGCAATCTCTGCTGCCGCTTTCAGCGCCTCGTCCAGCAGGGCGTCTGCCGGGACCACGCGGGCCACCAGCCCGGCGCTTTCCGCCTCCGCTGCATCCATCATCCGCCCAGTCAGGATCAGGTCCATCGCCTTCGCCTTGCCCACTGCGCGGGTCAGCCGCTGGCTGCCGCCCATGCCCGGCACCACGCCCAGCCTGATTTCCGGCTGGCCGAATTTTGCACTGTCGGACGCGATGATGAAGTCTGCCATCATCGCCAGTTCGCACCCACCGCCAAGGGCAAAGCCGTTTACCGCCGCAATCCACGGCTTGCGCACCGCGCCGACCAGGTGGCTCTGCCAGCGGGCAAAGGTATCGGCGGCATAGAAATCGGCCAGCGGCTTTTCGGCCATTTCCTTGATATCGGCACCCGCCGCGAAGGCTTTTGGCCCTGCGCCCGTCACCACCGCGCAGCGTTGTCCCTCATCCGCCTCGAACGCGGCAAAAGCTGCAATCAGGTCTTCCAGCACAAGGCTGCTGAGCGCATTCAGCGCCTCTGGCCGGTTGAGCGTGACCAGCGTCACCGCCCCACGCTGTTCGACAAGGATCGTGCTGTATTCGGCCATGCGCGCTGCTCCAGAACTTTGATGCAGCAATAGGGCGGCGCGGTGCCTGTTGCCAAGGCGCGATCAGGCCGCCTGTGCCTTCAGTTCCAGCGCGGCGGCGATCAGGGCGCGGGTGTAATCGCTTTGCGGATGGTCGAACACCTGGTCCGCCGGGCCTTGTTCCACCACCCTGCCGTTCCGCATCACCAGCAGGTCATGCGCCAGGGCGCGGACCACTTTCAGGTCATGGCTGATGAAAACATAGGTCAGCCCGTGGCGCGCTTGCAGGTCGCGCAGCAGGTCCACGATCTGCGCCTGCACCGACATGTCGAGCGCGCTGGTCGGTTCGTCCAGAACCACCAGGTCAGGCTTCAGGATCATGGCCCGGGCAATGGCGATGCGTTGCCGCTGGCCGCCGGAAAATTCGTGCGGGTACCGGTCCAGCACCGCCTGCGTCAGGCCCACTTCCTCGATGATCGCACACACTTGCGCGTCCCGTTCCGCGCGGGTCAGGTGCGGGCAATGCAGCGGCAGTCCTTCGCCCACGATCTGGCGCACGGTCATTTTCGGGCTGAGCGATCCGAACGGGTCCTGGAACACGATCTGCATCCGCTTGCGCAGCGGCCGCATTGCCTTGGTGTTGCGCCCATCCACCCGCTCGCCATCGAACTCGATCAGCCCGGCGGACCGGCTGATCCGCAGCAGGGCCATACCCAGCGTGGTCTTGCCCGATCCGCTTTCGCCAACCACGCCCAGCGTATGGCCCCGGCGCACCGAGATGGACACGCCATCGACTGCCTTCACGTGGTCTTTCACCCCGCCAAACCAGCCCTTGATCGGGAACCACACCTTCAAGTCATCGGTGCGGGCAATCACTTGCGGCTCGCCCACAACGGGCAACGGCCGCCCCTTGGGCACTGCGCCCAGCAGCTTGCGGGTATAGGAATGCTGCGGATCGTCGAACACCTCGCCCACCGGGCCGGTTTCGACCACCTGCCCATCGGTCATCACGCAAACCCGGTCAGCCATCTTGCGGACCACGCCCAGGTCATGGGTGATCAGCAGAATCGCCATGCCCAGCCGCTGTTGCAGGTCTTTCAGCAGGTCCAGCACCTGCGCCTGGATAGTGACGTCGAGCGCGGTGGTCGGTTCGTCCGCGATCAACATGTCGGGTTCGTTGGCGAGCGCCATCGCGATCATCACCCGTTGCCGCTGCCCGCCCGACAGTTCATGCGGGTAAGACCGCATCCGCCGCGCAGGGTCGCGCACGCCGACCAGCTTTAACAGGTCCAGCACCCGTTCCCGGCATTCCGCCCGGCCGATGCCGGGGCGGTGCAGTCGCATCGCTTCGGCCACTTGCCGTTCCACCCGGTGCAACGGGTTGAGCGAGGTCAGCGGCTCCTGCGGGATCAGCGCGATCCGCCCGCCGCGCAGGGACTGCATCGTGCGTTCAGCCGCGCCGACAATCTGCTGACCGTCGAACAGGATCGACCCGCCGGGATGGAACGCGGACGGTGCCAGCAATTGCAGCACCGACATGGCCGTGGTCGATTTGCCCGATCCGCTCTCGCCAACCAGCGCAACCGTTTCGCCTTTGGCCAGGTCGAACGAAACGCCGCGCACCGCCTTCACCTCGCGCCCTTCCGAACGGAAGGACACGTCAAGATCGCGCACCTGCAACAGCGGTTCCATCAGCGGTTCCATTACAGGGCTTTCCTCGGATCGAATGCGTCCCGCGCCGCTTCGCCGATGAAGATCAGCAGGCTCAGCATCGTGGCCATCACGGTGAAGCCGGCAATGCCCAGCCACCAGGCGTAGAGGTTGTTCTTCCCCTGGTTGAGCAGTTCGCCAATCGACGGGGGGG
>JBARAF010000135.1:0-3161 GCA_049791695.1 Croceibacterium sp. | reverse complement strand
CGCATCGGCGCCAGGAAGCTCTCGGGATAGACGCCCATCCACAGCACCGCCGCAGCGATCGGGCCCAGCATTAGCCATTCGCGCAGGCTCAGGTCAGGCATGGCGGCAGCATCGGCATTCTTCTGTTCGCCAAAGATCACCCGGCGATAGAGGTACAGCATATAGGCCGCGCCCAGGATGATGCCGGTGGTGCTGACGAAAGCGACCCAGCTCGACACCTGGTACACGCCGGCCAGGCTGAGGAATTCGCCGACGAAACCGCTGGTCCCCGGCAGGCCAATGGAGGCCATGGTAAACAGCATGAAGAACAGCGAATACTTCGGCATGTTGATCGCCAGCCCGCCGTACCGCGAAATTTCGCGGGTATGCAGCCGGTCGTAAATCACGCCAACGCATAGGAACAGCGCGCCCGCCACCAGACCGTGGCTGAGCATGACGATCATCGAGCCTTCGAGGCCCTGGACGTTGAAGGCGAACAGGCCGACCGTCACGATCGCCATGTGCGCGACCGAGGAATAGGCGATCAGTTTCTTGATATCGTGCTGTACCAGCGCGATCAGGCTGGTGATCACTACCGCCGCCATCGACAGCCCGAAGATCAGCGGCGCAAACTGCGCGCTCGCTTCCGGGAACATCGGCAAGCTGAAGCGGATGAAACCGTAACCGCCCATCTTCAGCAGCACGCCCGCCAGGATCACCGAACCGGCGGTGGGTGCCTGAACGTGGGCGTCGGGCAACCAGGTATGGACCGGCCACATCGGCATCTTCACCGCAAAGCTGGCGGCAAAGGCCAGCCACAGCCAGGTCTGCGCCCCGGCCGGGAAATCGTATGCCATCAGCGTCGGGATGTCGGTGGTACCGACGGTGCCGATCATCCACAGCATCGCGATCAGCATCAGGACCGAGCCGAGCAGGGTGTAGAGGAAGAACTTGTAGCTGGCGTAAATGCGGTTGTCCCCGCCCCAGATGCCGATGATCAGGTACATCGGGATCAGGCCGGCTTCGAAGAAGATGTAGAACAGCAGCAGATCCTGCGCCGCGAACACCCCGATCATCAGCACTTCCATGAACAGGAAGGCGGCCATGTATTCGCCCACGCGCTTCTGGATCGAAGCACTGGCGAGGATGCAGATCGGCATCAGGAACACCGACAACACGATCAGCATCAGCGCGATGCCATCAATGCCCAGCGCCCACTGGAAGCCCTGGAACAGCGAGGCGCGTTCCACAAACTGCCACTGCGCGCCGCCAATGTCGTAATTGGCCCACAGCACGATTCCGAGCGCGAAATCGATCAGCGTGGCGGTCAGCGCGATCGAACGCGCGCCCTTTTCACCAGCGACGACGCAGCCGACAGCGCCGGCCAGCGGCACCAGCAGCATCAGCGAAAGGATCGGGAAACCACCCATCATGCGAGCACCCAGCTGATAGCCGCGACAAGCCCCAGCAGCATCACCAGGGCATAGTTGGTGAGGTAGCCGGACTGCACCTTGCGAGCGAGGACGGCGCCCTTTTCAACCACCCATGCGGCACCATTCGGGCCAAAGCGGTCGATCAGGCCGACATCGCCGCGCTGCCAGAAAATCCGGCCGAGCACGAAGGCGGGCTTCACGAAAAGGAAGTTGTACAATTCGTCGAAATACCACTTGTTGTACAGGAAGCGGTAGACCGGACCCAGCTGTTCCGCGACCTTGCCCGGGATCGAGGTGTCGCGGATGTAAGCAAGCCAGGCGATCAGCAGGCCAACGATCATCACGAAGCTGGCAGTCAGCTTCACCCACGTTGGCACGTCGTGCATCGCGTGGATCAGGTGTTCGTTGTAGGCAATCGAGCCGTTCCAGAACGCTTCGCTGTCGATGAAGGCCGGGCTGAAGACGAAACCGGCGAAGACCGCGCCAACCGACAGCAAGATCAACGGCACCAGCATCACCCACGGGCTTTCGTGCGGGTGATACCCGCCGGTGCCGTCGGAATGAGCCGCGTGGTGACCATGTGCATGATCGTCATGCCCGGCGGCATGACCGTGGTCATCGCCGTGCGCGTGGTCATCATGGCCGTGCGCGTCGTGAAGTGCGTGCTGGATATGCTCGCTCTGCACCCAGCGCGGCTTGCCCCAGAAGGTCAGGAACATCAGACGCCAGGAATAGAAGCTGGTCAGCAGCGCGGCGAAGGCGCCGACGAAGAAGGCACCCTGGCCCATTTCCGTCCCGCTGGCGAAGGCCGCTTCGAGGATCGAATCCTTGGAATAGAAACCCGCGAAGCCGAACACGCCCAGGATACCGACGCCGGTAATGGCCAGCGTACCTGCCATCATCGCCCAGAAGGTGATCGGGATCTCTTTCCGCAGCGCGCCGTAATAGCGCATGTCCTGTTCGTGGTGCATCGCGTGGATCACCGAACCGGCACCCAGGAACAGCAGCGCCTTGAAGAAGGCGTGGGTGAACAGGTGGAACATCGCCGCGCCGTAAGCGCCAACGCCGGCGGCGAAGAACATGTAGCCAAGCTGCGAACAGGTCGAATAGGCGATCACCCGCTTGATGTCCCACTGCGTGGTGCCGACGGTCGCGGCAAACAGGCAGGTGGCGGCACCGATAAAGGTGACGAACGTCATCGCGTCAGGCGCGGCCTGGAACATCGGCGACAGGCGGCAGACCATGAACACACCGGCCGTCACCATGGTGGCGGCGTGGATCAGCGCGGAAACCGGGGTCGGCCCTTCCATCGCGTCCGGCAACCAGGTGTGCAGGCCCAGCTGCGCCGACTTGCCCATCGCGCCGACGAACAGCAGCAGGCACAGGATCGTCATCGTATCCAGCCGCATGCCGAGGAAGCCGATGGTGCTGGCCCCCTTCATGGCCGGAGCGGCAGCGAGGATTTCCGGAATCGAGGTGGTCTGGAACACCAGGAAAGTGCCGAAAATGCCGAGCATGAAGCCAAGGTCACCCACGCGGTTGACCACGAAGGCCTTGATCGCGGCGGCACCGGCGCTCGGCTTCTTGAACCAGAAACCGATCAGCAGGTAGGACGCAAGGCCCACCCCTTCCCAGCCGAAGAACATCTGCACCAGGTTGTCCGCCGTCACTAGAATCAGCATGGCTAAGGTGAACAGCGACAGGTAGGCGAAGAAACGCGGCTGGTCCGGATCTTCATCCATGTAGCCC
>JBARAF010000134.1:0-1698 GCA_049791695.1 Croceibacterium sp. | reverse complement strand
GTCCACAGGGTAGAGATGGTGCGCCGTGCCATAGCTGACAACCCTCATTTTAAGCTTTGTACTCTCGAGGTAGAGTGCGCCGGTCCCTCTTACACCGTGGATACCCTGGCAATGCTACAGAAACAGCTAGGCAGTGAAGCAAGCCTTTTCTTCATCCTTGGGCGTGATACTTTAGACGAGCTGCCCTTGTGGAAGGAACCGCAGAAATTAGTTCGATTATGCCGGCTCGTGGTTCCCCCGAGATTAGGCTCAAGAGATTTGAAGCACTTAGAAACAGCGATACCCGGGCTTTTGGGCAAAATTATTCAGCTTGATATGCCTGTAATCGGGATTAGCTCCTCAGAAATTCGCCAGCGTATAGCGCAAGGACTGCCTATTCGTTACCTGGTGCCCGCTGAGGTAGAAAAGTATATAACAGAACACAAGATGTATCCGACAGCTGCGAGATAGCGGACGCCCAAGTTCACTCACCGCATGGCGATAGATTGGATGTGCTATTATCGGGATTCCCTAGCGAATTCTCCCCATATCACACACCCCCTCGGGTCCAGGGAAGCCCAACGGCTAAATATCGAGGTTCCTGACACTTTGAGCATGGGCCTGGATGAATCTTTTGCGGGGCAAAACTTCGTCGCCCATGAGCATATGAAAAGCCTGGTCTGCGGCTATGGCATCCACTACCTCTACTTTGAGCAGGGTTCTGTTAGCGGGGTTCATAGTCGTCTCCCACAATTGTACGGGAGTCATCTCCCCCAGCCCTTTATATCTCTGAATCTCTATTTTGTCTTCTTTTAGTCCTTTAAGTCGTTGCTCCTTTTCCTGTTCGGAGTAAAGCCAGGACTCCTGTTTACCGGACTTGATGCGGTAAAGGGGTGGTTGGGCAATGTAGAGATAGCCCTGGTTAATTAACTCTGTCATATGGCGGTAAAAGAAGGTGAGGAGCAAAGTGCGAATGTGTGAGCCATCAACATCGGCATCGGTCATGATGATTATTCTGTGGTAGCGGAGTTTAGAGCTATCAAATTGTTCGTCAGCACTTGCTTTTAATGCTGTGACAATGGCCCTTAGCTCTTCATGTTCTAGAATCTTATCTTTGGCAGCCTTTTCTACATTAAGTATTTTGCCCCTGAGAGGGAGAATAGCTTGAAAACGGCGGTCTCGCCCTTGTTTAGCTGAGCCGCCGGCTGAGTCACCTTCAACCAGGTAAATCTCGCATTTTGCTGGCTCTTTCTCGGAACAATCGGCTAGCTTCCCTGGCAGAGTTGATGTTTCGAATCCAGTCCTCTTTAAAACGAGGTCACGAGCTTTACGTGCTGCCTCTCTGGCTCTGGCGGAGATGAGGCATTTCTCTATAATGGCCTTGGCCTCGTTGGGGTGTTGCTCGAGGTACAGGGACAAGCTATTGGCTACAGCAGATTCAACCTGACTTTTTACCTCGGGATTTCCCAACCTGGCCTTGGTTTGCCCCTCAAACTGGGGTTGTGGTAGCTTTACACTGATGATGGCCACTGCCCCTTCGCGCACATCTTCCCCGGTTAAGTTGGGGTCGGTATCCTTTAATAGTTTATTATTCCGGGCATAATCGTTGAAAACCCGAGTTAATGCTGAACGGAAGCCGGTAAGGTGGCTACCTCCGTCTCTGGTATTGACGCAGTTGGCGAAGGAAAGAGTGGATTCGGTGAAGCTATCGTTATATTG
>JBARAF010000133.1:0-6757 GCA_049791695.1 Croceibacterium sp. | reverse complement strand
GAGGAGGGGTAAGTCCATGAAGCGTATTCGTCATATCGCGCTGTATACCTCGCTAGCGGCCATTGCCGTGGCGGCGCCGTTCGCGGCCCAGGCGCAGGACCGGCAGCAGCCCGCCGCTGAAGCGGACGAGGATGAGCAGACCGTCAATCAGATCATCGTCACCGGTTCCAGCCTGCGCGGCGTTGCGCCGGTCGGTTCGAACCTAGTTTCGGTCAGCGCGGAAGACCTGCAGAACACCGCCGTTCAGACGGTGCAGCAGGCGCTGAAGACCGTTCCGGCGGTGGTCGGCCTCAACAGCCCGGGCCAGGGCGGCTTCGGCAGCTTCGACGGCGCCGGCACCAATGCCCCGACGATTCACGGGCTGGGCGCTTCGGCTTCCAACTCCACCCTGATCCTGCTGAACGGCCACCGCTTGCCGGTGGGCGGCGCCAACCACGTGCTGGCGGATCCCAACATCGTGCCGCCGATGATGCTGCAACGGATCGAAGTGCTGTCTGACGGTGCTTCGTCGGTCTATGGCTCCGACGCGGTCGCAGGCGTGATCAACTTCATTACCCGCCGTAATCTCGATGGCCTGGAAGCAAACATCCAGCGCGGTTTTGGCGATCAGTACAGCACGCTCAGCGGCGGGCTGGCTTTCGGCAAGACCTGGGAAACCGGTTCTTTCATCGTCGGCTATGCCTATTCCGATCGTGACAACCTGTCGGCCGGGGATCGGACCTTCACCAACCCGAACCAGGTTTCGCGCGGCGGCTTCAATTTCCGCGACAACTTCTGCGGCGCGGCCGCCTCGCTCGCCACCGGCGGCCTGACCTATTATCCCGGCTACACCACTGCCGGTGCGGCCTATGTCCCGGCAGCCACGGCCAATCCGATCGCCAACCAGAACGGGCAGTGCGAATACCACAGCGCCTGGGACCTGATCCCGTCCGAACAGCGCCACAACCTGATGGTTTCCCTGCAGCAGGAAGTCGGCGACGCGCTGACCGTGACGACGGACTTCATCTATTCCAACCGTGAAAACGTGCAGCGCATCTCGCGCGGCAATGGCACGGGTACGGTCTACCTGTCCGGCGCGCCGAGCGGCAATTCCAACAACCCCTTTGCCACGGCAGCCTTCACGGCGCTGAATGCCACCCGCGCTTCCGGCAACCTGCCATCGGTGACCTCTGCCACCGTCAACTTCAATGCCGACAAACTGCTGGGCGAAGGCGCCCGTGTGGTGGGCAAGGATGAAACATTCTACGGCCGCCTGGACCTCGATTACGAAGTGACCGAAGGCACCCACGTCAACATCGGCGGCCTGGTCGGTCGCGACATTTCGTCGGTCGAAACGCTTGGCCGCCTCAACCCCAGCGGGTTCCAGCTGGCCCTGAACGGCCGGGCGGCGGCAGTGATCAACGGCGTGTCCAACACCGTCACCCAGGCACTGACCACAGCCAATGCGGTGGATGTGTTCGGCGGCGGAGCCACCTCTGCCGCAACCCTGGCCGCGCTGACGGATTCACGCGTGTACCAGGTCGGCAACCAGACGCTGATCAACCTCTACGGCAAGATCGATTCGAACCTGTTTGAACTGCCGGGCGGCACGGCCAAGATCGCGGTCGGCGGTGAATTCACCAAGTACGACCTCGATCAGGACACCATCCAGCCCAACGGTCTGGGCGCGGCGTCATTCAATTCGCTGGCCTATGTCCTGAACTACGGCCGCGACGTGACCTCGGGTTATGCCGAACTGTACCTGCCGCTGATCGGGCCGGATCAGGAAATCCCGCTGGTGCGTGAATTCAACGTCAACATCTCTGGCCGTATCGACAGCTACAGCGACGTCGGTTCGACCCGGAACCCCAAGATCGCAGCCGACTGGGAGATCTTCGAAGGCTTCCGCCTGCGCGGCAACTGGGCTGAATCGTTCGTGGCCCCGGCGCTGACCAGCATCGGTTCCAACCCGCAAGGCCGCACCGGTGAATCGAGCTTCAACGCTCCGGGCAATGTCACCTTGCCCTATGCGATCTTCCCGACGGCGGCCACGGTACCGGGCTGCGCCCCGGCCCCGGCCACTTCCTGCACCATCATGGGGGCCAATGGCATTCAGCTGAACGGTGGCAACGGCAACCTGGTGCCGCAGACGGGCAAGGCCTGGTCGATCGGTTTCGACCTCGCTCCGCCGCAACTGAGTGGGCTGAACATCTCGGTCACGTACTGGAACAACCGCCTGCGTGGCGGCATCACGGCGCCGCAGCTGGCGCTGGTGACTGGTTCTTCGGCCTTGTCGCAGTACCTGACGGTGTTCCCGAGCGGGGCGACCACTGCGCAGATCGCCGCGCTCACCGCGTCGCTGCCGCAGACTTCCACCATCGGTGGCGGTGCGGGCGGCAGTGTCAGCGGCACGGTCAACCCGATCTACTTCATCTATTCGAACCAGCAGCAGAACGTGCTGAACCTGAACGTGGCGGGCATCGACGTGTCGGCGTCCTATCGCGTGCAAACCGAAAACCTCGGCAATTTCAGCCTCGGCGTCGGCCTGTCGCGCAAGACCAAGTTCGATCAGTTCTTCGGCACCGGCGGGACCATGTTCAGCGTGCTCGGCTATGCCGGGTACAACCTGACCTTCCCGTCGCTGAAGTATGAAGGCCGTTACAGCCTCAGCTGGGACAAGGGACCGCTGGAAGCGAACGTGTTCGTCAACCACACCGGCGGTTACACCTTCTACGGCGCTTCCACGGTCAATCCGCGCGTGTTCACCGCCGGGCTGCCGTCCAGCGGCGGCGACCGGGTGAAGGCCAACGTCACGATCGACACCCACGTTGCCTACACGCTCGAAGACGTCGGCCCGCTGCAGAGCGCGCAGCTGTTCGTGGATGCGACCAACCTGTTCGACAAGGAACCGCCGTTTGTGAATACCTACGGCCTGAACGGGGCGGTCGGGTATGACGGCACCAATGCCAACCCGATCGGCCGCGTCGTGACGGTTGGCCTGCGGACCAAGTTCTGACCCTCTCCCAAGGCCCCGGTCCGCAAGGGCCGGGGCCGACCAACATGATGGATTTGCAGTGAACCAGCCTCCTACGTCGACCGGCATCGGGCCAGGCCGCATCCTGGCGGGGCTTGCCGGTCGGGGCATCCTGCAATCGCGCACCCCTTGGCTGCACGAACAGGAAGCAGACGCGCAGGGGCTGCGCCTGACTTATGCGCTGTTCGATTTCAATGATCGCGCCTGGCCGGACTGGGAACTGGCCAACCTGCTCGATGCCACCCAGCGGATCGGCTTTGCCGGGTTGAACATCACTTATCCGTTCAAGCAGTCCGTGATCGGCTTGCTGGATGAACTGGACCCGTCCGCCGCCAGCGTCGGCGCGGTCAACACCGTGTCGTTTCGCAATGGGCGGCGGATCGGCAGCAACACCGACATGACCGGGTTTGCGGAAGGCTTCCGGGCCGGCTTGTCCGGTGCGGATGTTACCCGGGTGCTGCAAGTCGGCTGCGGTGGTGCCGGGGCGGCCACGGCCAATGCCCTGCTCGGTCCGCTGGGCGCGCAGCAGGTGCTGTTGTTCGATACCGACGCGATGCGCGCGGCACAGTTGCGGGATGAACTGAACCGCACCCACGGGGCCGACCGGGCGGTGGTGTGTGACGATGCCCGCGCCGGTGCGCTTCGCTGCAGCGGGATCGTCAATGCGACCCCGATGGGCATGGCCAAGTTTCCGGGCATGCCGCTGCCAGCCGATGCCATCGAACAGCGCCACTGGGTGGCTGACGTCGTCTATTTCCCGCTGGAAACCGAACTGCTGGCCACGGCGGCGCGCAAGGGTTGCCGCACGTTGAACGGCAGCGGCATGGCCGTCCACCAGGCGGCGGCGGCATTCGAGATATTTACCGGGCGGCCGGCGGACGAGCACCGGATGACGGCCAGTTTCTCTGCCTTCGCCGCGCCCCCCGCCGAAGCGGCTGAATAGGAGCGAACCGGCGATGAAAACCTCGATCGCCACGGTCTCGATCAGCGGCGCCTTGTCGGACAAGCTGCGCGCCATTGCCGGCGCCGGATACGACGGGGCGGAAATCTTTGAGAACGACCTGCTGTCCGCCCCGCAATCGGCGCGCGAGATTGGCTCGCTGATGGCCGAACTTGGCCTCGCCTGCACGATGTTCCAGCCGTTCCGCGACCTTGAAGGGATGCCCGACGGCCTGCGCGAACGGGCGTTCGAACGGATGAAGCGCAAGTTCGAGGTGATGGACCAGCTGGGCACCGACCTGGTGCTGCTGTGCTCCAACTGTTCGGCCCAGGCGCTGGATGATCGCCAGCGGATGCTGGACGATCTGGGCGAACTGGGTGAACTGGCCGCCGCGAACGGGATGCGGGTCGGGTACGAGGCCCTGGCCTGGGGCCGCCACGTGGCCGATCACCGCGATGCCTGGGCAATGGTGCGCGATGTCGATCATCCGGCGATTGGCCTGGTGCTGGATTCTTTCCATTCGCTCGCCCGGCGGATTCCTTCGGCCAGCATCGGCGATATCCGGCCGGAAAAGCTGTTCATCGTCCAGGTGGCCGACGCGCCGTACATGGAAATGGATTACCTCAACTGGTCGCGCCATTTCCGCTGCATGCCGGGGCAGGGTGATTTTCCGCTGGCTGAATATGCCTCCGCCATTCGCCGCATCGGGTATGACGGGTACTGGAGCCTGGAGATCTTCAATGACCGGTTCCGTGCCGGTTCGAGCAGTCAGATCGCCCGCGACGGGCACCGTTCACTGCGGCTGCTGGACGATCAGTCGGCCCGCACACTGGGCCTGCCTGCGCCGATGCCGCCGCGCGCTGCCACCAGCGGCGTCGAATTTGTCGAATTTGCCGCCAGTTACGAAGAAGCGGAGGAATTCGGGCGGTTTTTCGAGGCGCTCGGCTTCGTCCCCACTGCCCGCCACCGCAGCAAGAACGTGGTCCGCTGGCAGCAGGGTTCAATCAACCTGGTGGTCAATTCGGAGCCGGAGGGCCTGGCCCACAGTTTCGACATCGTCCACGGCGGATCGGTCTGCGCCATCGGCCTGGCAGTGCCGGACCAGCAGGGCGCGCTGGCGCGGGCCGAGGCGCTGGATATTCCCCGCTTCACCCAGGCCGTGGTACCGGACGAATGGGAAATCCCCAGCCTGCGCGCGGTCGGGGGCAGCTTGCTGTACCTGGTCGATGCCGCCAGCCGTGACCGGATGTGGGCGGAGGAATTTCCGGTGCCCATCGCTGGTGCCAGCGTCGGCAATGGCCTGACCCGGATCGATCACGTGGCGCAGTCCATGCATTACGAGGAGTTCCTCAGCTGGCTCCTGTATTACCATGCGCTGCTGGACGTCACGAAGACGCCGCAGCTGGAAATCACCGATCCGATGGGGCTGGTTTACAGCCAGGCGGTGGAGAACCCTGATCGTAGCCTGCGGCTTACCCTCAACGGTTCGCTGGCGGCGCAATCGCTGACGTCGCGCTTCATCCAGTCCTATTTCGGCGCGGGCGTGCAGCATCTCGCTTTTGCCACCGATGATGCCTTTGCCGCAGCGGAGCGTGCACTGGCCGCTGGCCTGCCGCTGCTGGAAATCGGCCCGAATTATTACGAGGATATCGAGGTCCGCTTCGGCCTTGATCCTGCGCTGGTGGAACGGATGGCGCGGCTGCATATGCTGTACGACCGTGATGGCGAGGCGGAATATTTCCAGTTCTACAGTCGCGCCGTGGCCAAACGGGTGTTCTTCGAAGTGGTCGAGCGCCGGGGCTATGATGGATACGGCGCGGTCAATGCCGCGATCCGGCTGAATGCCCAGGCCCGCCACCGCGACCCCGAAATTCTGTAACCCCTACGAAAGGCCGCCGATGCGCCCGACCTTCACGTTCCCGCTTGTCTGCGCTCTTGCTGCCCTGGCCATGCCGGCCCTGGCCCAGCAGGCGGCTGACGAAGCGCCACCGGCGGACATCGCTGAGCGGGTCGCGCTCGCCACGCAGTTTGCCGAAGCGGGCGGGGCGGGGCCTTTTCCGGCAGAGATGGTCAGTGATCCTTCGCTGCCAACCCATACGATCTATCGCCCGCGTGACATGGCCGCTGCCACGGCGCGTGGCCCGATCCCGGTGATTGCCTGGGGCAACGGTGCCTGCACCAATGTCGGCAACCGCTTCCGGTACTTCCTGACCGAGATCGCCAGCCGCGGTTACCTGGTCGTGGCCGTGGGGCCGCGCGGCCCGTCGTACATGGAATGGAAGGTCAACCTGCCGCAGAATGCCGATGTGCCGCCGGAAAAACGGCTGCCGGGCAGCTATGCCGCGCAACTGGGGGACGCGATCGATTGGGCCGTGGCCGAAAACACCCGCGAAGGCAGCCCCTTCCGGGGCCGTCTCGACACGTCCGCGATTGCCGTGATGGGCCAGTCCTGCGGGGGGCTGCAGGCGATTTCGGCCGCCGCTGACCGGCGGGTGCGCACGGCGGTGATCCTCAACAGCGGCACCTTCCCCGAAGGATCGCCGCCGCTGGCGGGCACAGGCGATGCGATCCGCGCCAGCCTGGCACGGCTGCGCGGCCCGACCCTGTGGCTCAGCGGCGATGAAACCGACGTAGCTCACCGCAACGCCGCCGGGGATTTTGCCGCCGTGGGCGCGGTTCCCGCGGCATGGGTGTGGCATCACGGAACCGGCCATTCCGAACACTTCCGCGAACCGCGCGGCGGCCTGTTTGTGCCGGTGGTCGCAGACTGGCTGGACTGGCAACTGAAGGGCCAGACGGCCCGC
>JBARAF010000132.1:0-2799 GCA_049791695.1 Croceibacterium sp. | reverse complement strand
CCACGTCACCCACGCGCAGGCTGGCCGCGATGCGCTGACCGAAGGCCTCCATCGCCGCGAGATCGGGTAGGTCCACCGTCGTCACGGCAGCGAAATGACCACGGTTGTCCCAGCGCCCCTTTCGGACTGCAATTCCAGCCTGCCGCCGTGGGCTTCGACCAGTTGCCGGGCCAGTGGCAGGCCCAGCCCGGCGCGGCGCATTTCCTGCACCCCGTCGGCACCGATCCGGTATCCTTCCAGCGCCTTGGTCAGTTCGCCCGGCTTCATCCCGCCGCCATTGTCGGAAATGACGATCCGCGGCCCCTGCTTGCGCCGTTGCAGCGAAACCAGGATGCGGCCGCCCTGCGGCGTGGCAGTGATCGCGTTGTCGAGGATGTTGCCGACAGCGCGGGCCAGTTGCCGCTCATCCCCCAGCACGACACCCGCTGTGCGATCGCCGCGCAGGTCCACGTTCAGCTGCTTGGCTTCGATTGCGTCTTCGCGTTCGCGGACCACGCGGGTGACGAATGGCAGCAGCTGGATTTCCTCGCTGGCCAGCGGCATCAGCCCGGCCTCACTTTGCGTCAGGTCCAGCACGCCTTCGATCTGGGTACTGAGCCGGTCAACGGATGACAGGATCGCCGCGACATATTCCTGCGCCTGATCCGACAGGTCGCCCGCCACGCCGCCTTGCAGCAATTCGGCGAAGCCCTGGATCGAGGTCAACGGCGTGCGGAATTCGTACGACATATTGGCCAGGAAACGGGTTTTCACCGCGTCGGCTTCTTCCAGCGCGGTGTTGCGTTCGCGCAGCGCGTCTTCCGCCTTCTTGCTGTCGGTCACGTCGAGCACGGTCAGCAGGCCATTGCCATCGGGCAGCGGCACCCCGGCAAATTCCAGGGTCCGGCCATCGGCCATCTGCACCCGCCCGCCGCGCTGCCGCCGGTCGAGCGTGGCCCCGCGCACCACATCGCCGATGGCGCGAATCTGCCCCGGACGATCCAGACCGATGGCGATCCGGTCCAGCACTTGCTCAATCCGCGGATGCTGATCGAGGTAATCTTCGGGCAGTCCCCAGATTTCCGGGAAGCGCCGGTTCCACAGCTGCATCCGCCCGTCCGGCGCAAACACCGCCAGCGATTCGAACAGGCTGTCGAAGGTGGCGGTACGGGTGCGCAGCAGGGTGTCACGGGTGGCGGACAAGGCCAGCTGTTCGGACCGATCCTCCGCAATCAGCACCAACCCGCCGTCGGGCATCGGCTGGGCGACCAGGCGCAAATGGGTGCCATCGGACAGCGGCCAGGCGTCTTCCTTCGCCCCGCCGGCGATGAACCAGCCGGCCAGTTCGCGCCGCCAGGCCGGGAAATCGCGCACTTCGGGCAAGCGGCCGGCATCGCGGGCAATGTCCAGGAACCGGTCGAACGGCAGCGGATCAAGCCGGGCATTGGGCGGCAGGGCAAAGATGCGGTGGAACGGCTGGTTGGCCGAAGTCAGCAACCGTTCGCCATCGAACTGGGCCACTCCGACCGAAAGCTGGTCGAGCATGGACCGCTGCGCTTCACGGAAGGCACGCAGGGCGCGGGCCTGTTCTTCCATTTCCTCGATATCGACGGCGTACCCTGCCACCCCTTCGCTGCTGCCCAGCGGCAGGTCGGACACGCGCAGGGCCCGCCGCTGGCCGCCGATGGTGGCTTGCACGATCCGTTCAACCGGCAGGTCCCGATCCCGCGCCTGCTGGGCAATCTGGGCGGCGGACAGGCCGTCGACCGTTTCGATCAGTTCCACCTGCCGCAGCACGGCATCTTCCGCGCTGGCCGCTTCCACCGCCTGGACATAGGCGCTGTTGACCAGTTTCAGCTGCATGTCCGGGCCACGGAACCACATCGGCATCGGCGCCGCTTCGATAAGCCCGACCAGGGCGGCAAAATCGCTTCGCGCCCGCTGCGTTTCGGCACGCAGGGTGGCCAGTTCGCCCTGGCTTTCGGAAAAGTCGAACCACCACAGCACGGCGGAACCATTGGTGGCCACGGCCGGATCGGCCAGCTGGCCGCGCACCGCCAGGCTTTTGCCCGAACCGCGCGGGCTGATCAGGATGCTGAACGGGGCGGCGGTCTTGTGCGTACGGCGGACCGCTTCGCGCAAGCGCTCCAGCTCTGCCGGATCCAGCCCGCCGTCGCCGGTGGAAAGTTCTGTCAGGAACGAAGGCAGCGCAGGCAGGCCCAGCCATGCGGCCAGCCGTTGCGGCCCTTCGATCCGCCCGTCAGGTCGGACCAGCAGGGGAATCGCCGGCGAATCCTCCACCAGCTTGCCCAGCCGCCGCGAAGTGCCACGCGCCACGCGCGATTGCCGCGCCCGCGCCAGCGAGGCGAGCGACAGCCAGGCCGCGCCGAATGTCCAGGCGGCCAGCAGGAGCCCGAGCAGGGCCATCGCGGTGGAAGAAAGCTGCATCATCCCCAGCTATGAGCGCCGGGCGGGCGATGCAATGGGGGAGACGCGGGCGCCCCCTGTTTGGCAGAGGCGCCCGCGCATCCAGTCGCTTAGTAGCGGTAGTGATCCGGCTTGAACGGACCTTCGGTCTTCACGCCGATATAGGCGGCCTGCTTGGGCGAAAGCGTGGTCAGCTTCACGCCCAGCTTGTCCAGGTGCAGCGCTGCCACCTTTTCGTCCAGGTGCTTGGGCAGCACGTAGACTTCGTTCTTGTACTGCGCCGGGTTGGTGAACAGTTCGATCTGCGCCAGCGTCTGGTTGGTGAAGCTGCTGCTCATCACGAAGCTGGGGTGGCCGGTGGCGCAGCCCAGGTTCACCAGACGGCCCTTGGCC
>JBARAF010000131.1:0-5013 GCA_049791695.1 Croceibacterium sp. | reverse complement strand
CGGCCGGGCTTCACGCCAACACCCTGCGCGACTGCACCGACGCCGGCTGGAATCCGACTGCCGAGACGCTCGGCAAGCTGGATCGCTTCCTGGCGGAAAACGACGACGCCCCGGTGCTGGTCCCGATTGAAGAGATCATCGCCGAAGCCCGGAATGGGCGGATGTATATCCTGGTCGATGACGAGGACCGTGAAAATGAAGGCGACCTGATCATCCCGGCGCAGATGGCCACGCCGGATGCGATCAATTTCATGGCCACGCATGGCCGCGGGCTTATCTGCCTGGCGCTGGCCCAGGCTCGGGTGGATATGCTCGGTCTGGAACCGATGTCGCGCAAGAACGGCACTTCCATGGGTACCGCTTTCACCACCAGCATCGAAGCGCGCGAAGGCGTGACCACGGGCATTTCCGCCGGTGACCGGGCGCGGACCATCTCCGTTGCGATAGACGCATCCAAGGGGCCGGACGACATTGTCTCCCCCGGCCACGTGTTCCCGCTGGTCGCCCGCGAAGGTGGTGTTCTGGTGCGGGCCGGCCATACCGAGGCATCGGTCGATATCTCGCGCCTGGCCGGGCTCAACCCTTCCGGGGTGATCTGCGAGATCATGGAAGAAGACGGCACCATGGCGCGAATGGACAGCCTGATCCGCTTCGCCCGCCGCCACGGATTGAAGATGGGGACCATCCGCGACCTCATAGCCTATCGCAGGCGGCACGATCATCTGGTTGAAAAACGGGAAGAAGCCCGCTTCCAAAGCCGCTGGGGTGGTGACTGGCGGGCGATCAGTTTCTGGAACAAGGCAACCAAGGGTGAAACGATGGCCCTGGTCAAAGGTCACATCGACCCTACGCAGCCGACCCTGGTGCGGATGCACGCCATGTCGATCTTCGACGATATCTTCGGCCGCGAAAGTGACCGGATCGGCCTGTTGGAAGGGGCGATGCAGATGATCGGCCGCAAGGGCTGCGGCGTGGTCGTGCTGATCAACCGGCCGGCAGCCGATTTCGCCAGCAGTGCGATCCGCCGCCTTGATCGCCCCCTGCCCCCGCCCACCAGCGCAGCCAAGAGCGATGATGCGCCGGAACAGCGCGATTACGGCGTCGGCGCGCAGATTCTGGCGGAACTGGGCGTGCGCGACATGGTGTTGCTGACCAATACCCGCCATTCCCTCGTGGGGCTGGAAGGCTATGACCTGTCCATTGTCGGCGAACTGCCCATCGATTCAGTTGAGGAAAATTAATGGCTCGTTTCCTGATAGTTGAAGCCCGTTTTTACGACCATCTCAACGACATGCTGATCGCCGGCGCGCGCGCTGCGCTGGAACAGGCCGGGCACCAGGTGGACCTGCTGACCGTTCCCGGCGCGCTGGAAATTCCCGGCGCGATCGCTTCGGCGGCGGAAAGCCAGTTGTACGATGGCTTCGTGGCGCTGGGCGTGGTTATCCGGGGCGAGACCTATCATTTTGAAATCGTTGCCGGAGAATCGGCCCGCGGGATCATGGCTCTGACCATGGACGGGCTTGCGGTTGGCAACGGGATCCTGACCACGGAAAACGAGGCTCAGGCGATTGTCCGGGCCGATCCGGCGCAACTCAACAAGGGCGCTGGTGCGGCAGAAGCAGCGATCAGCTTGCTGAAAATTCGGGAGAAATTTGCATGAGCGAACATCCTTCCATCGGCGGCCTGCCGCTGGTCCTTGGCGGCAACGTGTTCGGCTTCACCGCCGACGAGGACGCCAGCTTTGCTATCCTGGACCGGTTCTACGAAGCGGGTGGACGGATGGTCGATACCGCGCAGGGCTATTCCGTATGGGTGCCCGGCCATGTCGGCGGGGAAAGTGAGACGGTTATCGGCAAGTGGCTGAAAAGTCGCGATGTTCGTGGCGAAATGCGCATTGCGACCAAGACCGGAATGTCCGGCAACCCGGGCGACCTCGCCCCTGAACTGGTGGCTTCGGAGCTGCAAAAATCGCTCGACCGGCTGCAAACCGGCTACGTCGATTTATACTATGCACACCGTGATGACGAAACGACGCCATTAGACGAGATCGTAGAGGGATTTGACACCCTCGTCAGGGCTGGACTGGTGCGTGAAGTCGGGGCGTCCAATTTCAACGCGGCCCGGCTGGGCGCAGCGATCGACGTGGCACATTCCAATGTGAAGACGCCTTTCACGGTTCTGCAGAATGAATACAACCTGGTCGAACGCGCGGCCTATCCGGCAGAGTTGCAACAGCTGTGCGTGGATCGCGGCGTGGCGATGCTGCCGTGGTTCGGGCTCGCCGCCGGGTTCCTGACCGGCAAGTACCGCACCCGCGAAGATTTGGCGAAGCACAACCGCGGATCGAGCATCGAGCGGTTCTTCGACCACGGGCAGACCGTGCTGCCCACGCTGGACGCGGTGGCGGCGGAAACGGGTGCTAGCCTTGGCGCGGTAGCCCTCGCCTGGCTGATGCGCCAGCCCGGCATCGCCGCGCCCATTGCCAGCGCCAGCAAGCCGGAGCAGCTGGACGTGCAATTCGAGGCGCTGGAGCTGCAACTGAGCGACGAACAAATGGCGCGGCTGACTGCGGCGGGAACCTGACCGCCATCCCGCGCGCTGGCGCGGGATTGATGGACCTCTTGAATGGATCGCGGCGATTGGCACCATATGTGCCGCAACGCTGGTTGCAGCGGATCTGGGCCGCAAGATTACCGGCTGGGGTTTCGTGCTGTTCTGTGCGGTTTCGGTTACCTGGATCGTGTCCGGCCTGACCAGCAACGCTCTGCCGATCGCCGCGACGAACGGCGTACTGTTGCTGATCAACGCCTACGGTGCCTGGCAATTCCTGTTCAGCGCGAAAAACCGCCGCGTGATGGAGCGGGTCGCGCCGGTGCAGGAACGGATCGGACGCCAGGTTGAGGCCGAAGTCGCGGAAGAACGGGCCCGGGCGAGTTGAGGGCGGCGCCCGCCGCCCTCGTTTCGCTTACCAGATCTTCACGCGATCTTCCGGTTTCAGGAACAGTGCGTCGCCTTCCTTCACGCCGAAGGCATCGTACCAGGCATCAAGATTGCGCACGGTCAGCGCGCGATACTGGCCAGGGGCGTGGCCATCAGTGGCAATGCGGCCGCGCAGGGCGGCGTCGCGGTACTTGCTCGCCCAGGCCTGGCCATAGGCGATGAAGAACCGCTGATCGCCCGTGAAGCCGTCGATCACCGGCGCATCCTTACCCCCCAGTGACGCCTTGTAGGCATCGAGTGCGGCAGCGAGGCCGGCGACGTCGGCGATGTTTTCACCCAGGGTCAGCTTGCCCGGTACGAACACGCCGGGGAACGGCTCGTACTGGTCAAACTGGCGGGCCAGCGCGTTGCCGTTCTTTTCAAATTCCGCGCGATCGGCAGTGGTCCACCAGTTGCGCATCGCGCCGGTGGAATCGAATTCCGCGCCGTTGTTGTCAAAGCTGTGGCTGATTTCATGGCCGATCACGCTGCCGATCGCGCCATAGTTGAACGCCGGGTCTGCCTTCGGATCGAAGAACGGGCGCTGCAGGATCGCAGCCGGGAAGTTCAGCGCGTTCTGCACCGGCAGGTTGACCGCGTTGACCAGCTGGGCGTTCATCCACCATTCGCGCTTGTCGAGCGGCTTGCCGATCTTGGCCAGCTGCTGGCGATAATTGGCCAGTTCGGCTGCCTGCTTGTTTGCATAGGCCGTGCCAGCATCCAGTGCCAGGCCATTGTAATCACGCCAGGTATCAGGATAGCCGACACCGACTTCCATCGATTCCACCTTGGCCTTGGCTTCGGCGCGGGTTTCCGGGGCCATCCATGCCAGCTGGTCGATCCGGGCGGAGAAGGCCGCCTTGATGTTCTTCACCATTTCCTCGATCGCCGCCTTGGCGGAAGCCGGGAAGTACTTGGCGGTGTAGAGCTGGCCCAGTGCATCGCCGATGTTGGCGTTGACCGCGCTCAGCGCGCGCTTGGCGCGGGGGCGCTGTTCGGTGGTGCCGCTCAGCTGGGTGCCGTAGAAGGCAAAGCTCAGCGCATCGATCTTCTGCGGCAGGACGGATGCATTCTTGTTGATCTGGTGGAAAGTCAGCCAGTCCTTCCACGCATCCAGCGGTTCGGACCCGACCAGCGCGGCAAGCCGGGGAATGGCCTGCGCGTGATAGGCGTTGAACTTGCCCTGCTGTCCCAGCTGCGCGGCGGCAAAGAAGGCCGGCCAATCGAGGCCCGGGGCCTTGGCGGCGAAGTCTGCCGGGGTCCACACCTGCTTGGCCACCTGCCAATCGTCGCTTTCATCGCGGGTGGCGTGGGCGCGGGCGATCTTCACTTCCAGGTCCCAGACGCGCTGCGCCTTGGCGGCGGCATCGGGCACCCCGGCTGCGGTCATGACGTCAGCCACATACTTGCGATAGGCGGCCTGGTTGGCTTTCATGCCCGCATCGGTGGACAGGGAATATTCGCGTTCCGGCATCCCCCGCCCGCCCTGCAGGACATAAGGCATCACCTCGCCGCCAATCAGTGCCTGGCTGACGAACAGGCCGAACAGGTTTTCCGTGCCGAAATCGGTGGCGTTGAGCGGATCGACATCCGTGCGAACGCCTGCACCCATCAGGGATGCCAGCTGTGCCTTGTCCTTGATCGCGTCGATCTTGGCCAGATCAGCCTGGACCGGCTGCATCCCCAGCTTGTCGATCGTGGCGGTATCGAGGAAGGCGTCGTAATAATTCTTCACCAGCGCCGCCGGAGTCCCGGCCTCGGGCGCGGACTTTTCCAGTTCATCCACCAGGCTGGCGAGCTGTTTTTCCGTCTGCTGGTCGGCGATCCAGAAACCGCCAATGCTGGAACGGTCTGCCGGGATTTCAGTCGCCTTCATCCAGCCGCCGTTGGCATAGCTGTACCAATCGTCACCCGGCTTCACCGCCTTGTCCATCGCGGCGAGATCGATCCCGACTTCGGTGCCCGCCACCGGCGCTTCGAGGACAGTGTCCCCGCTCGAACAGGCAACGGGGCCCAGGGTGGCAGTGGCGACAC
>JBARAF010000130.1:0-2758 GCA_049791695.1 Croceibacterium sp. | reverse complement strand
TGCACGAAGACGGTGATCGGCACGCCCCAGGCGCGCTGGCGGCTCAGCACCCAGTCGGGGCGGCCTTCGACCATGGAGCCAATGCGGTTGCGGCCCTTTTCAGGCACGAAGCGGGTGGCGGCGATGGCCGCCATCGCGGTTTCGCGCAGGGTGGTGCCGTCGCCCTGCTGGGCGCGGATGCCTTCCTCGGTGGCGCACAGCGGGGTCTGCCGGTCGACCTTTTGATCCATCGGCACGAACCACTGCGGCGTGCAGCGGAAGATTACCTTCGCCTTGCTGCGCCAGCTGTGCGGGTAGGAGTGCTTGTAATCGGCCGAGGCCGCCAGCAACGCGCCTGCATCGCGCAGGTCCGAACAGACCGGACCATCGGGTGCGTTGAACTTGGGGTGGATGACGGAAGCGGAGCGTTCATCGCTGCGCGGCAGCCAGGCCCAGTCATCGCGATACCGGCCATCGGCCTCGACCACGAACTTCGGGTTGATGCCATGGGCCTTGCACAGGTCGAAGTCGTCCTCGCCATGGTCGGGCGCCATGTGGACCAGCCCGGTGCCGCTGTCCGTGGTGACGAAATCACCCGCCAGGAACGGGCGCGGTTCAGCATAGAACCCGCCAAGGTGGTGCATCGGATGGCGGGCCACGGTTCCGGCGAGGTCTGCGCCCTTCAGATTGCAGTAACCCCCGTCAAGCACCGTCGTGTCGAACAGGAAGTCATCGAATTCCACAATTGGGAACGTACCGTCCCAGCCTTGCGCTGCTGGCAAAGCCCGGATTTGCTTCTCGATACGGTCTCTGAATTGGGGGAGAAGCTCTTTTGAGATCAGCACCTGTTTCCCAGTGTACTGTGGCGCGTCGATGTGAGCGGTAATTTCGTAGAGACCGTACTCAACCTCGGGCCCAAAGGCCAAAGCCTGGTTCACCGGAATCGTCCACGGCGTGGTGGTCCAGATCACCGCATAGGCACCGACCAGTTCGGGAATCGGGCTTTCAACAATCTCAAACGCCACGTCGATCTGGGTGGATACGATGTCTTCGTATTCAACCTCGGCCTCGGCCAGCGCGGTCTTTTCCACCGGGCTCCACATCACCGGCTTGGCCCCGCGGTACAGCTGGCCGGATTCCGCGAATTTCAGCAGCTCACCCACGATGGTGGCTTCGCTGTCGAAGTCCATCGTCAGGTACGGCTTGTCCCAGTGGCCGTTGATGCCCAGCCGCTTCAGCTGTTCGCGCTGGGTATCCACCCAGTGCTGCGCATAGGCGCGGCATTCGGCGCGGAATTCGGGCCGGGGAACCTGGTCCTTGTCCAGCTTCTTCTTGCGGTACTGTTCCTCGACCTTCCATTCGATCGGCAGGCCGTGGCAATCCCAGCCCGGAACGTAAGGCGCGTCCTTGCCCAGCAGGGTCTGGGTGCGCACCACCATGTCTTTCAGCACGTGGTTCAGCGCGTGGCCGATATGCATGTCGCCATTCGCATAGGGCGGGCCATCGTGGAGGATGAATTGTTCGCGGCCCACGCGCGCGGCGCGGGTCTGGGCATAGATGCCATCGGCCTGCCAGCGGGCCAGGATGCCCGGCTCCTTCTGAGGGAGGCCGGCCTTCATCGGGAACTCGGTCTTCGGCAGGAAGACGGTGTCGCGGTAATCTCTGGTTGCTTCGGGCTGGTCAGACATGGGCGCGGCCTTAGCGGGGGAGCGGCGCGGGCGCAATTTGTTCAGGCGAGGGGGGCGTGCAGCGAAAAAAGGGGACGCTCACAGAGGCGCAGAGGCACAGAGAGAAAAGTTGAGAGAGTTCACACGAAGACACGAAGATGGCGCGCCTAGCCGAAGGCTCATTCTGATCCGGCTTCGTGGGTGAATGTGGCAGGGGGAATCGAAGGCGGCTTCGCCGCAGACACAGCATCTTCGTGTCTTCGTGTGAACCCGCTTACCCCAGCAATTCCCGCGCTCGCAGGCAGTCCTGCTCCATTTGCGCTACCAGCGGCTCCAGTCCGTCGAACTTTGCTTCGGGCCTCAGGAAGTGGCGCAGCTCGACCTCGATCTCCTGCCCGTAGAGGTCGCCGGAAAAGTCGAAGAAGTACGGTTCCAGCAGTTCCTTGGGCGGATCGAAGCTGGGGCGGATGCCCAGGTTGGCGGCACCTTTCAGCATTTGGCCAGTGGCCACCACGCGTCCGGTGACCGCGTAAATGCCGTAACGTGGGCGCAGGTACTTGCCCATGTCGAGGTTGGCAGTGGGATAGCCGATGGTGCGGCCGCGCTTGTCGCCGTGCTGCACCGGGGCGCGAATGGCGAACGGGCGAGTCATCAGCTGCGTGGCCAGTTCGCATTCCCCGGCCTTCAGCGCATCGCGGATGCGGCTGGAGGATACGACCACCCCGCCTTCCGAAATCGGCCCCACCGCACGGGCGCGAATGCCGTGTTCCGCGCCGTGGCTGGCCAGCAGGGCCACGTTGCCGCCGCGATCCTTGCCGAAAGTGAAGTCCTCGCCCGTTACCACTCCGGCCGCGCCGATGTGGCGGCCCAGCAATTCACCGATGAAATCCTGCGCAGTGGTATTGGCCAGGTCGCCGTCAAACCGGAACACCAGCATCGCATCGGCCCCGGCCTTTGCGAACAGCTCTTCCCGCTGGTCCAGGCTGGTCAGGCGGAACGGCGGCACGTGCGGGGCGAAATGGCGCACCGGATGGGGATCGAAAGTCGCCACGATCACCGGGCGGCCTTCGCTGCGCGCCCATGCCACCGCCTCGCCGACAACGGCCTGATGG
>JBARAF010000129.1:0-3353 GCA_049791695.1 Croceibacterium sp. | reverse complement strand
CGGATGAACATCATGCCGTTGATCGCGCTGCCACCGCCCAGCCGCTTGCCAGCAGGCCACACATCAGGCCGCCCGCCAACCGACGGATCGCCTTCTGCCGAATAGCACCAGTCGAAATCGGGCTTGTGGACGATACCGCTCATCAGCGCGGGAATCGACAGGCGGATATCCTTGTGATCCTTGCCCGCTTCCACCAGCTGCACTTTCAGCCCGGCTTGTGCCAGCCGCGTGGCGCAAGCGAGGCCCGCCGAGCCGCCGCCGATCACGATCAGGTCCACTTCGCGCATCATTCACCCCGTTCCCAAATGCCCCTGCCCGGCAACGCATCGCGCCCGTGCGGTGTTGTCAGGTCCAGATCGGGCCCAACCCCCACAATCCCGAACTTGTCGGCCAGCTGGTAGTAGCCGATGCGGATTTCATCCAGCCGCACCGTCTCCGCAATCCCCGGCCACTGGTACAGTTCGCGCAGGTATCCGCGCAGCGCCGGGTAATCCTCGATCCGCCGGCGGTTGCATTTGAAGGCGCCGTGATAGCCGACATCGAACCGCACCAGCGTGGTAAAGGCGCGCCAGTCCGCCTCGGTGCAATATTCGCCCGCGAGGTAGCGGTTGGCGGCCAAGTGCGCATCCATCGCGTCCAGCGTGGCGAAAACCCCCGCCACTGCCTCGTCGTAAGCGGCCTGCGCGGTGGCGAAGCCGCTGCGGTACACCCCGTTGTTGAGCGTGGGGTAGATCAGGTCATTCCAGCGGTCGATTTGCGGGCGCAGCGCCTCCGGGTACAGGTCCAGCCGGTTGCCGGTCAGGTGGTCGAAGGCCGTGTTCAGGATGCGGATGATCTCCGAGCTTTCGTTGTTCACGATCCGGTTGGTCTTGCTGTCCCACAGCACCGGCACGCTGACCTTGCCCGAAGCCAGCGGATCGTGCCGGGTATAGAGGCGATGGAGCGGGTACCCTTCCGATTCTGGCCCGTCCGGCCCCGCATCGAAGGTCCAGCCTTCCTTGGGCAGGCCCACTTGCGCCACATGGACCGGGATCAGGTCTTGCAGACCCTTCAACGCCCGCACCGCCAACGTCCGCCCGGCCCATGGGCAAACAAAGGCGATCCACAGGTGGTAACGCCCCGCCTCGGCCGGAAACTCCGCGCCCGGTTCGCTGGAAATCGTATCGCGGAAGCGGCTTTCGGCGCGGTTGAACCGGCCGTCCTTGCCGATTTCTTCCGCCGCTGGCCTGCTGTCGACCCATTTGCCCTGGTACAGTTCGGCCATAGCGCCTCTCCCGTGACTACCGGCCGGGGTTAGCCACTGGGCCGCAGGCTGTCACCAGTGGTCAGGGCTTAAGCCGCTTTCAGCAACTTGCCTGCCGCCGGGCTTTGTTCCAGCAACGCAATCAGCGCCCGTTCCCACTTGCCCAGCCAACGGGTTTCACGCGGCAGCTTCAGGCCGCTGCGCCACTTCAGCTGCCGGTCCACCAGCGCGGCGACCGCCGGGTGGACATAGCTTTTGCGCGCCATCGCGGGCGTATTGCCCAAATGTTCGCTGACCTCGGTCATCAGCGCCTTGAGTGTCAGAACCCCGTCTGCCTCACCCAGCAGTTTCAGCGCCAGGACGCTGGCGTGCCAGGTGCGGAAATTCTTGGCGGTGAAGTGTTCCCCCATCGCCTCGCACAGATAGGCGTTGACCTCCGCCGAACCGACCGGATGGGCCGCACCTTCAGCATCCAGGTACTGGAACAGATGCTGCCCCGGCAGATCCTGGACCCGCCGCACGAACCGGGCCAACGCCCGGTCGGTAACGGTCGTTTCGCGCAGCTTCCCGCTCTTGGCCACGAACCGCAGCTTCAGCTTCGCCCCCGCCACCTGCGCGTGCTTGCGCCGCAGGGTGGTGGCGCCAAAGCTCTTGTTCGATTTCGCGTAACTCTCGTTCCCCACCCGGATCGCGCCCAGATCGAGCAACCGCACCACGCTTGCCACCGCCCGCTCGCGGCTCAGGCCCCGGCTGGCGAGGTCCGCCTCCACCTGCTGCCGCACTTTGGGCAGCAACTGACCGAACTGCGCGCAGCCATCGAACTTTTCGCCTTCCTGGCGGCGGCGGAAATCAGGGTGATACCGGTACTGCTTGCGCCCGCGGGCATCGATCCCGGTCGCAAGCAAATGCCCGTTGGGATGGGGGCAGAACCACGCCTGCTGATAGGCGGGCGGCAAGGCGATGCGGTTCAGCCGGTCAATCTCCTCCCGGTCCGTGATCCGCTGGCCCCCGGCATCGAAATAGGCCCAGCCGTTGCCGCTCTTGCGGCGGGTAATGCCGGGACCGGCATCGTCGGTATAGCGCAGACGCATGGCCATCGTGCCACGCCCAACGGACAGGCAGTGGGCAAGTTCCTCTGCCTCAAGCAAGGCTACCCGCATGGCAAGCAAAGTCTCGCTTGCGGCCAGCCCATGCCCGCCCCATGTGATGGCCCACCGCTACGCCTTGCCCTGAGGAGAGTCCCATGTCCGACGTCTACACCCCGCCCGAAGTATGGGACTATGATCCGGCCAATGGCGGCCAGTTCGCCGGGATTAACCGCCCGACCGCCGGGGCGCGGCATGAAGCGGTGCTGCCTGTCGGCGAACATCCCTTCCAGCTCTATTCGCTGGGCACGCCGAACGGCGTCAAGGTGACGATCATGCTGGAAGAACTGCTCGAAGCGGGCTTTTCCGAAGCGGAATATGATGCCTGGATGATCAAGATCTTTGCCGGTGACCAGTTCGGTTCCGGCTTCACCGAATTGAACCCCAACGGCAAGATCCCCGCCCTGCTCGACCGCAGCGGGCCGGAATCCTTCCGCGTGTTCGAAAGCGGTGCGATCCTGCTGCACCTGGCCGAAAAGTTCGATTTTCTGCTGCCCAAGACCAACCCGGCGCGCGCCGAAACGCTCAGCTGGCTGATGTGGCAGATGGGCAGCGCCCCCTTCATGGGCGGGGGCTTCGGGCATTTCTACGTCTACGCCCCGGAACGCTACAAATACCCGATCGACCGCTATGCGATGGAAACCAAGCGCCTGTTCGCCGTGGCTGACATGCAGCTGGGCAAGATCGAATATCTCGCCGGCGCCGATTACACGATCGCCGATATCGCGGCCTATACCTGGCTGGGGAACCTCTATCACGGCGCCTACAACCGCTGCGATATCTTCCTCAGCCTCGACGAATATGAAAATGTCGGCCGCTGGATCCGCACGATCGACGCCCGCCCCGGCGCCATTCGCGGCCGTCTGGTCAACACCCAGGCCATGGCCGAGCGCCACTCCGCCGCCGATTTCGACGCACTGGACCAGTCGCTGTTCGATCCGGTCCGCAAGCGCCCCGACCTGCTC
>JBARAF010000128.1:0-3181 GCA_049791695.1 Croceibacterium sp. | reverse complement strand
GGGTTGGCGCAGGCGCGGGCGGCGGCGGGGGAGGCGGCGGAGGCGGAGGCGGCGTGACACAGGCTGCGAGCAGCGCCAGCGCAGCAACACTGCCCAACCTGAATCCGGACCTGGCAAACGAGCGCTGCATGGTAAAAACCTTCCCCTACCCCTGCTATCCGGCGGATTGTAGCGCGATGCGCCTTGCCGCCCGATGAAGCGGGCACTCTACCTATCCCTGCGGATAAAAGAAATGCCCGGGACGCTTCGCAGCGCCCCGGGCACGATGAACCGAATCAATCCGGCGACAAGTTGCCGGTAAATGCTCCGCGATCAGTCCCGCTGGCCGAGGAAGCTGAGCAGGAACTGGAACATGTTGATGAAATCCAGGTACAGCGTCAGCGCGCCCATGATGATCGCCTTGCCGGCGAATTCGGTGCCGCGCACAACATCATACTGCCGCTTCAGCATCTGAGTGTCGTAAGCCGTCAGGCCCGCGAAGATCAGCACCCCAAGGAAGCTGATCGCCCACGCCAGGCCGGGCGACTGCAGCCACATGTTCAGCAGGCTGGCGATGATCAGGCCAACCACGCCCATGATCAGGAACGTGCCCATGCCAGACAGGTTCTTCTGCGTGGTATAACCAAACAGGCTGAGCCCCGCGAAAGCACCCGCCGTGGCGAAGAACGTCACCGCGATCGAAGCCCCGGTGTAGACCAAGAAGATCGTCGACAGCGACAGCCCCATCAGGACCGCGAAGGCCCAGAACATAATCTGCAGCGTACCAGTCGAAAACTTGCCCTGGCCGAAGCTCATCGCCATCACGATGGCGAGCGGGGACAGGATGATGATCCACGCCAGCGCGCCGCCACCAGCGAACACCTGCGCAGCCATGCCGGAATTGGCGAACAGCAACGCAACGATGCCGGTGAGCAACACGCCCGAGGTCATGTAGTTGTAAATCGACAGCATATGCCGGCGCAGGCCCGCGTCATAGACGGTGGCAACGCCACCCTGGGCGCCGCCCTGGGCCGCACCGAAGCCCGTACCGTTGGGCCGGGGTTCGTTCCAATTAGCCATGTAAAACTCCATTCCGGCGCCGAGCGACGACAAGCCGGTGAAACGGATATCGGAACAAATCGATCCGGATTCAAGCGAAACCGGACAAGGCGGCTGCGAATGGCCCGCCCTGCGTGCGCAATTCAACCCCTGGCGCGTGCCTCTGCCGCCATTTCGGCGCTGCGGTCACGCGCGGCACGCAAGGTTGCTTCGGCCAGCTTGAGCATCGCGTCATCAGCGTCAAGCACGTCCAGCCCAGCCTGGGTGGTGCCGCCGGGGCTGGCGACACGGCGGGCCAGTTCACCCGGATCATGGGGACTGGCCGCCGCCAGCGACGCCGCCCCTTCCACCATGGACAGCGCCAGCCGCCCGGCCTTGTCCGCCGGCAGGCCCAGTTGCGAAGCGGCCGTGCCAAGCGCATCGATGAAACGATAGACAAAGGCTGGGCCAGAACCGGCCAGCGCAGTGACGAGGTCAAATTCAGCCTCTTCCACCCATTCGGGCGAACCCAGCGGGGCAAGCAAGGCCGCCACTGCCGCCTGCCCGGCTTTGTCCAGACCGGAATGAGCCATGGCGATCGGCGATTTGCCCAGTGCCGCCGCAAGGTTCGGCATCAGCCGCACCACCGCCGCAGCTTGCGGGAAATGGCCGCTCAGGACCGCCAGTTCACCACCGGCGAGGACTGACAGCACCACGGTGCCGGGCCCGGCAACCCGCGCAACGGCCGGTGCCACTTGCGCCAGGATTTGCGGTTTCACCCCCAGCAACACGGCATCGAACTGCCCCTGGTCCGGGATCGCCGCAAGGTGGTGGACACCCGCAGGAAGATCACGCGGCGCGGGATCGGCCACAGTGAAGCGGGCAGGATCAAGCCCGGCAGCGAGCCAGCCTTGCAGCATGGCGCCGGCCATGTTGCCGCAACCGACGAGGAGGATGTTCTGGTATGCCATGACAACCCTGTGCCGCAGCGGATGCGGCCTGTAAATGATCGCTTCAGGCCTCGCCCGCGGCGTCCACCAATGCTGATGCCAGCGCGTCCTTGGGCTTCTTGTCGCCCCACAGCACGAACTGGAAGGCGGGATAGAACCGATCACATTCCGACACGGCGTTATCGACGGCCATCTGCGCCACGGACAGGCTCAGCGTTGCTTCGCCCAGCAGCAACCCGTGGCGGTACAGCAGCACCCCGCCCTGCGACCAGATATCGAAATGGCCCAGCCAGATCTGTTCGTTGACCAGCGCCAGCAGCTCGTAAGCGGCCTTCATCTTGTCTTCGGAAACGCGGATTTCCGGCAGGCAAAGCAATTGCAGCACCTGATCTTCCGGTCGCCAGATGCAGCGCAGCTGATAGGTGGTCCAGCTGCCCTGGATTTCCCCGCACAGCTCGTCTTCGTTCACAAATTCGCACGGCCAGCCATGCGCTTCGAACAACTGCGCCAGCATTTCGACCGGGGCGGCGTCGTCATTATCCTCAATCTGCTCGCGCACGCCGGTCATTGGGGATTCGTCCATTGGTTAACTGTGGTTCAACCATGCGGCGGGGCCATGCCTGGCGGCAATGCGGCACAGCCACGCCGCTGGGCATAAATGCATAAGCCTGTTGGCAAGCTGTGTAAAACCGGTGGGCGGCCCCACCCCCTAAAGCTCACTTCAGCGGTTTGACCTCTTCACCCTGGTCGCTGGTGAAGCGGAACGAATCCAGCTTCTTGTCTTTCAGCTTGCCGACAAATTGCTCTGCCTCGCGCACGGATGCGAACGGGCCGACCACCATCCGGTTGGTCTGCCCCCAGTCGGCATATTGCGGCTGATGCTTGTCCAGCAATCCGCCCGCTTCACGCTTCAAGCGCCGCCAGTCGAACCCGAGCGCGCCCAGATCGCGCCCGGTGGCAATCTGCACCCAATGGCGGCTTGGAATGACCGGCTTGGGCGGAGGTGCCGGCTTTGCCGGGGCGGGCTTGGCCGTTTCCGGCTTGGGCGGTGGCGGTTCGCGGCGGGGCTGGAACGTGGCCATGTTGACCGCCCCTGCGGGCACTGCCGTAGCCGGGGCCGCCGTGGCGGCGGTGAAATCGGCGAAAGCCTGGCGCAAGTCACGCGGCGGCGGCGGGGCAACGGCCACTGCGGGCGCGGCGGCCGGAGCTTGCGC
>JBARAF010000127.1:0-1965 GCA_049791695.1 Croceibacterium sp. | reverse complement strand
CGGTCAGCGGCGCGGCGGATGAAGCGCGGGCCTGCCTGGTCGAACTGACCAGCCTGGGGCGCGAGGCGCTGACCCTGCCTGATGGCACCACCCGCACCAGCCTGCTGGACGGTGACACCCTGGCGATCCGCGGCCGCGCCCTGGCCGATGGCTTCGTCCCGATTGGCTTTGGCGAATGCAGCGGCACCATCGTTGCGGCGAGGAATGCGGCATGAGTGGCGAGCTTTTCACCTGCGGCCACCAGCAGCCGATCCCGGTTTCCGCGCGCGGCAAACACCTGGTGGTGGACATCCATTGCCACCTGGGCATCCCCGCGGCCGATGGCCTGGTGCAGGCCAAGTATCCGGGGCCGCCGCCGGGCATCAACGATTTTACCAGCGCGAAGACGAGCGAGGTCAATCGCGCGCAGTTTGGTGCCATCGGCCGCACGCTCAACACCATCGACACGCGGCTGGCGGACATGGACCGGCTGGGGATTGATGTGCAGGCGCTGTCACCCAGTCCCGGGCAGTATTTCTATTTCACCGACGCGGACACCGGGCTCGCCGCAGCGCAGGTGGTGAATGATGGCATGGCCAATGCCGTTGCCGCGCATCCTGACCGCTTTGTCGGCATGGGCACCGTGCCGCTGCAGGACCCGCGCCTGGCGGTGGAGGAAATGCGCCGCTGCGTGAAGGACCTGGACCTGCGCGGGATCGAGATCAGTTCCAACGTCAACGGCACGGACCTGCATGACGAACGGTTCCGCCCGTTCTGGGCCGCGGCTGAGGAACTGGGGGTGCTGGTGTTCCTGCATCCGCTCGGCTTCACCCATGCCCAGCGGATGAGCGAATATTACTTCAACAACCTGATCGGCAATCCGCTGGAATCGACCCTCGCGGTAGGGCACCTGATCTTTGGCGGGGTGCTCGATTCCTACCCCGGCTTGAAGATCTGCGTTGCCCATGGCGGTGGCTATATGCCCGGTTACTGGGGCCGGATGGACCACGGCTGGCGGGCGCGGGGCGACTGTTCGGAGCATTGCCAGCACGAACCGTCGAGCTATCTGCGCAAGCTGTGGTTCGACACGCTGGTGTTCGACAAGGACCAGCTGGAAAGCCTGGTGCGCACCCACGGGGCGGACCGGCTGTGCCTTGGCAGTGACTATCCGTTCGACATGTCGGAGCCTGACCCGGTTGGTTTCCACGACCGGCTGGACGAGGCGACGCGGGCGAAAGTGCTCGGCCTCAATGCGGCACAACTGCTGGGGCTGAAAGTCGGCTGATGAACGGGGCGCTGGCGCCGATGTACCGGATGCCGGTCAGTTTCGGGCCGCTGCCCGGCCCGCGCAATCTGCCGGAAGGGCAGCGCCACCGGTTGTTCGACAAGGACGTGACCACGCTCACCCTTTCGGCGCGGACCGACGCGGCGGCGTTGCAGGCGATGCTGCCCGCCGGATTTGCCCTGGCGGGTGAACCGCGGATCGAAGTGGCGCTGCTGGTGCTGTCCAACATCGGCTGGCTGGCTGGGCGCGGCTACAACATCCTGCTGGTGCGCATCCCCGCCGTGTGGCGCGGGGCGGAGGAGTTGCCGGGTCATTTCGTGCCGGTGGTGTGGGAAAGCATGGCCGACCCGATCCTGACCGGCCGCGACGAACTGGGCTGGTGCAAGATCAACGCGGACATTCCCGCTCCCGTGGTGGAGCAGGGCCGCTGGTCGGCGCAGGCCGCGTGGGAAGGGTTCCGTTTCTTTGAGCTGTCGGCTGAAGGCTTCTCGCCTGCCGCCCCCGAGCTGCCGCAGCCGATGATGTTCCGCAAATATGTGCCGCGCACCGGCGCATGGGGCGAAGCCGAGATCGATTATTGCACCGTGACCGGCGAGACCGATGCCCCGCCGCCGCAAATCCTGTCTGCCGAGAGCGGGGAGGGGCGCTTCGCCTTTCGCGCCGCGCGGTGGGAAGACATGCCCACCCAATACCCGATCGTG
>JBARAF010000126.1:0-2243 GCA_049791695.1 Croceibacterium sp. | reverse complement strand
GCCCAGGCGCGGTCATCCGCCGCGCTGGAACAGGTCGTGGCGACGGAACGGGACGTGATTGCCGCCACCCGCGCTTCGTTTTCCAGCTGGCGCGCCTCCAATGCGATCATCACTTCGACCCAGTCGGCCGTGGATGCCGCCACGTTGAGCCTGGAAGGCGTGCGGGCGGAAAATTCCGTCGGCAACCGCACCATCCTCGACATCCTGGATGCGCAGCAGGAACTGTTGCGGGCGCAGGTCCAGTTGGTGACGGCGCGGCGCAACGCCTACGTCGCCGGATTTACCCTGCTGTCCGCGATGGGCCGCGCCGAAGCGCGTGACCTGGGGCTGGAAGAGGCCGGCCCGCTGTATGATCCGGTGGCCAATACCGACCGGGTGCGGCACATCATCTGGGACTGGGCGCAGGATCCCGATCCGGTGCCCCAATCCACGCGCACCGTTGACATCCCGGCGCAGGACGGGGAAATCCGTCCCACGCAGGGACAGTAACGGGGCACGGGTGATGCGGCATCAAGGGGAACCATCGGTCGAGGAAATCCTCGAATCGATCAAGAAGGTGATCGCACGCGACAATCGCGAAGCATCGCAAGCGGAACGCCGCCACCGCGAAAGTGCCGGAATTACCCCGATTTCCGCCGCTGAATTCGATGACGAGGATGACCAGGTGCTCGACCTGTCGCAAGCGGGCGAAATGGTTTCCGGCGGCCAGGAATCGCTGACCACCGAAGGTGCCGCCCGGGCCATGCGCGATTCGCTGGCCGCACTGGCAATGATCGCCGAACCCGGCGTGCCGCCGCAGATCGTCCGGTCCGGTGAAACGTCGCTGGAAGGGCTGACCCGCGAACTGCTGAAGCCGATGCTGGCGCGCTGGCTGGATGACAACCTGCCCCCGATCGTGGAACGGCTGGTGAAGGCGGAAATCACCCGCATCGCCGGCAAGCGCGGCTGACCATCAACGCTGAACTGGATCAGGCCCGCCGCGCGCTGGGCAAGATCGGTGGCGACGCCATCAAGCGCCATATCTTCCTGTGCGCCGTGTCCGAAAAGCAGGAATGCTGCCGCCGGGACGTGGGCGAGGAATCGTGGAAGTTCCTGAAGCGGCGGCTGAAGGAACTGGGCCTGGTGGCCAAGGGCGGCGTTCAGCGGACCAAGGCCGATTGCCTGCAGGTCTGCACCGCCGGGCCGGTCGCGGTCGTCTGGCCGGACGGCGTCTGGTACCATTCCTGCACCCCAGCGGTGCTGGAACAGATCATCCAGCAGCATCTGATCGGCGGCACGCCGGTGGAAGAATACCGGCTGCGACCTGCAGGGTAGTGGGCGGGGTAGCGGCGCGCCGGGCGGGGCGGTTCAGTCTTCCTCGAAATCCCTGACCGATTCGTCGTGGCCCGTCCCGCTGGACAGGAACACCAGCCCCATCAGCGCGCTCATCAGCAGCATGGTGAAGCCGATCCCCAGTGCGGTGGCGATCAGCAGGTGGACCGATTCGAAGCCGAATTCGCGATAGATCAGCGCCAGCGCCGCGATCACCACCCCGACGGTGAGCCCGAACATCAGCCGCATCAGCCGCTTGAACCGGCCCCAGGCATGGGCAGCGGTCTGCGGATCGTCGAGCGGGGAAGGTCGCGGATTATGTCTGGCCATGCCGCTTCCCTGCTCCCGCGCACGCCCCGCCGCAACGGGAAAGCGACGAATTTGGTGCTTGCCCCCCTTCATGGCATGATGCGCCCCAGCAAGGGGAGTAAAGAGGATGACCATTGCCCGAATTGTCGAAGGTCGCACCCATGCGATCGTGAGCTGTCGACCAACCGATACGGTTGCCCAGGCCGCGCAATTGCTGGCGGAAAAGCGCATCGGCGCCTTGCCGGTGCTGGACGGGGACTGGATCACCGGGATCTTTTCCGAACGCGACCTGCTGTATTGCGTGGCCCGTGAAGGCGAAGCGGTGCTGACCCGCCAGGTGGCCGAAGTGATGACGGCCCCTGCGATCACGGTCGAAGCATCAACCCCGGTGCTGGAAGCCCTGGCCCTGATGACCCGGAGGCGCATCCGCCACTTGCCGGTGGTATCCGCCGGGCGGCTGGTGGATTTCGTGTCCATCGGCGATCTGGTGAAGTTCCGGCTGGAAAGCATCGAAGGCGAAGCCGAGGCGATGCGCGAATATATCCGCATGGCCTGAGCCACAGCCCGCACCCCGGGCTTGAGCGGAACAGGCAGGCACCCTACATCTGGCCCATGGCTGGATC
>JBARAF010000125.1:0-3510 GCA_049791695.1 Croceibacterium sp. | reverse complement strand
GCCGTTAATGCCCACATCGTCCTGCCCGAAAGCGAGCTTTTCGCCTGCCGCCACGCGGATCATCTGTTCCACCAGGTCGATCCCGGTGATCGCTTCCGTCACCGGGTGTTCCACCTGCAGGCGGGTGTTCATTTCCAGGAAGTAGAAGCTTTCCCCGGTGGGGTCGGCGCCGGAAACGATCAGTTCCACCGTCCCGGCGGAATAATATCCCACCGCCCGCGCCAGCGCGACCGCCTGTTCGCCCATCCGGCGGCGCATTTCCGGCGTAACGAAGGGGCTGGGCGCTTCCTCGACCACTTTCTGGTGGCGGCGTTGCACGCTGCATTCGCGTTCATTGAGGTAGAGGATGGTGCCATGCTGGTCGCCCAGCAGCTGCACTTCGATGTGGCGCGGGCTTTCGATGAATTTCTCGATGAACACCCGGTCGTCACCGAAACTGGCGAGGCCTTCGCGCTTGGTCGCGGGGAAACCTTCGCGGACGTCCTCGTCATTCCACGCCAGCCGCATTCCCTTGCCACCGCCACCCGCGCTGGCTTTCATCATCACCGGGTAGCCGATGTCGTTGGCGATGCGGATGGCATGGACAGTGTCGTCAATTTCGCCGACGAAGCCCGGCACGACGTTGACACCTGCCTTGATCGCCAGCTTCTTGCTTTCGATCTGGTCGCCCATCGCGGCGATGGCGCTGGCCGATGGGCCGATGAAGACGATCCCTTCCGCCGCCAGTGCGTCGACGAAGCTCGCCAGTTCGGACAGGAAGCCATATCCGGGGTGGACAGCCTCTGCGCCGGTCGCCTTGCAGGCGGCGATGATCTTGTCCGCGCCGAGGTAGCTTTCGGCAGCGGGCGAGGGGCCGATGTGCACTGCCTCGTCCGCCAGCAGGACATGGGGGCTCAGCGCATCGGCGTCGGAATAGACCGCCACTGTGGCGATGCCCATCCGGCGTGCCGTGCGGATGACCCGGCAGGCGATTTCGCCGCGGTTGGCGATGAGGATTTTGCTGAACATGGTCACACCGTCTGGCTGGCGCAGGCGCGCATCGGCTCCGCGCCGGACATGGGCGACAGGCCCAGGCGGGCGAACATCGCCGCGTCGGCATCGTCGCCCGCATTGGGCGCGGTCAGCAGCCGGTCGCCGGTGAAAATGCTGTTGGCCCCCGCCATGAAACACAGCGCCTGGGTCGGTTCGCCCATGCTTTCACGCCCGGCGGACAGGCGCACCATGCTGCGTGGCATGGTGATGCGGGCCACGGCCACGGTGCGGACAAATTCGATGTCGTCGATCTTCGCCAGCGGAGTATCCGCCAGGATATCACCCAGCACGGTGCCCTTGACCGGCACCAGCGCATTGACTGGCACGCTTTCCGGGTGGCGCGGCAGGGTGGCGAGGGTGTGGATGAAGCCGACCCGGTCCTCCCGCGTTTCGCCCATCCCGACGATCCCGCCGGAACAGACGTTGATCCCGGCATCGCGCACATGGTCGAGCGTCTGCAGCCGGTCATCCATCGTGCGGGTGGTGATCACCCGTTCGTAATATTCAGGGCTGCTGTCGATGTTGTGGTTGTAATAATCCAGCCCCGCCTCGGCCAGCATGGCGGCCTGCTGCGGGGTCAGCATCCCCAGCGTCATTCAGGTTTCCAGACCCATCGCGCGCACGCCTTTCACGATCTCCACGATCGCGGGCATGTCGCGGTCTTTCGGATTGCGCCAGGCCGCGCCCATGCAGAACCGCTGGCTGCCCGCATCCTTGGCCTGGGCAGCACTTTGCAGGACGGAGCGGACATCCATCAGCTTGGTCGCCTCCACCCCGCTGTCCGCCTTCACGCTCTGCGAGCAGTAACCGCAGTCTTCCGCGCAGCCGCCGGTCTTGATCGACAGCAGGGTGCACAGTTGCACCTCGTCCGGCGCATGGTGGGCGCGGTGCACCTCGGCCGCCCGGAACACGAGCGTGGTGAAGGGCAGGTCGAACAGCGCAGCGATTTCCGCGCGGGTCCAGTCGGTGCGGGGTTCCGTCATTTGATTTCAAGCCGGTTGGTGATGAGGATTTTTCTAAACATCGTTTCTTTCGTTCCGCCGTCGAGCAAGGAAACTGGCCGCAAGCAGCGCCAGCCCGATCAGGAGAAAAGCGTAACCAGAGGGCGAGTGCCAATTTCGAAATTGCTCGCATTGCGCTTCAAGCCAATGCGCCGGATTTGACCAGCAGCGAAGCGCGATTTTCTTGACCGGCGAAGTCAGAAGACCTGCGAAGATCATCAACACTCCAGTGGTTTGCAGAAGTTTCGACCGTCCCATTACCTCACCCTCGCAAAGCCGGGGTGACGGAAGCGAGGCGGGGTGGCGTGCAGGGTCATTCCCCCACCGGCGGCATATTGTGCCCCAGCAGGCGCAGCACATCAGCCGCGCATTCGACCACGTTGCTGCCCGGGCCGTAGATGCCCTGCACCCCGGCTTCGCGTAAGCTGTCGTAATCCTGCGGCGGGATCACGCCGCCCGCGATAACCTTGATGTCGGCGCGGCCCATGGCGCGCAAATGCTGGATCAGTTCGGGGATCAGCGTCTTGTGCCCGGCGGCGAGGCTGCTGGCGCCGACCACGTCCACATCCTGCTCCAGCGCCAGCTGTGCGGTTTCTTCCGGCGTCTGGAACAGTGGACCGCTGGTGACGGCAAAGCCCATGTCGGCAAAGGCGGAGGCTATTACGTTCGCGCCACGGTCATGCCCGTCCTGCCCCATCTTGGCGACCAGTAAGCGCGGAGCATGGCCGAGACGGCGGGTGACGGCCTCCACGCCTTCGATCACCTGCGCGTATCGCGGATCACCGGCATAGGCCTGCGCATAGATGCCGGTGACCGGAACAGGCTGGGTTCCGTAGCGCCCGAAGACAACCTCAAGTGCACTTGAGATTTCCCCCAAAGTCGCATCTGCCCGCGCTGCAGCGACGGCGAGGGCGAGGAGATTGTCCTTTGATTCCGAGCCTTTGGTCAGTTTAGCTAAGGCGGCCTGGCAAGCGACCTCGTCCCGGGCCGCCTTGACCGCCGTGATCCGGGCCACCTGGCTTTCCCGCACCGCGTGGTTGTCCACTTCCAGCGTGGCGATCCGTGCTTCGGTGGCGAGGCGGTACTTGTTGACCCCCACGATCACGTCTTCGCCCCGGTCCACCCTGGCCTGTTTGGCAGCGGCGGCTTCTTCGATCCGGCGCTTGGGCATCCCGCTGGCGACGGCTGCGGTCATCCCGCCGAGGGCCTCGACTTCGGCCATCAGCACTTCGGCCTGCTCGACCAGATCGGCGGTCAGCGCCTCGACATAGTAACTGCCGCCCAGCGGATCGGCCACGCGGGTGACGCCGCTTTCTTCTGCCAGCACCAGCTGGGTGTTGCGGGCAATGCGGGCGGAAAAGTCGGTCGGGAGGGCCAGCGCTTCGTCCAGCGCATTGGTGTGCAGGCTCTGCGTGCCGCCCAGCACGGCCGCCAGCGCTTCGACCGTGGTGCGGATGACGTTGTTGTACGGATCCTG
>JBARAF010000124.1:0-1816 GCA_049791695.1 Croceibacterium sp. | reverse complement strand
TCTGAAAGCTGCCGCAGCCACCCCTCAAGCGCTGCCTGTTGCTGCTCCGGCACAAGCGGAAACGGCAGAAAAGCTGGAAGCTTTGGCCGACCGGTTGGAATCTCTTGCATCGCGGCTTGAGGAAGCGGCCTGAAAGACCTATCTAGGGGTTGGCGGGACTGCCCGGCACGAGCTGCATGAAAATCCCTGAGGCTATAAGTAAAATCCTTGGGAGCTGTCCCTACTTGGATCACGGGTTCGTCCCGGGGTCCCGGATATACGGTGCCCACCTGACGTGACGCGTCAGAGGATTTCCCGGCAAACGACCCATGGTGGTTCCGTCACTCCCGCCACATTTTCTCGACAGAAGAAGCCGCCAGCGGCAAGGGTGCAGCCATGAGCGATGTGATCGAACGCAAGAAGGCCCTGCGCAAGGAATTGCGTGACCGGCGGCGGCAGTTCGCTGCCGACCTGCCCAAGGAAGTCAGCGCGCTGGTGTTCAACCGCCCGCCCGGCCGCCTGCTCGATCTGGTGCCGGAAGGGGCCACCATCGGCCTGTACCGATCCGATCCGGGTGAGGCCCCTTCGGCCGGATACATCCGGTATTTCTGGGAACACGGGCACACCATCGCCCTGCCCCGCATCACCACCCTGGCGGAAGAAATGACTTTCCGCCTGCACACCGACCCGATGGGCGAAAGCAACCTGGTGGAAGGGCCGCTGGGCCTGCGCCAGCCAGCCGACGATGCCGAGATCATCGAACCGCAAGTGCTGCTGATGCCGCTGGTAGGCTTCACCGCCACCGGTGAACGGTTGGGCCAGGGCGGCGGCTTTTATGACCGCTATCTGGCTGCCCATCCCGGCGTCATTGCTATCGGCATGGCCTGGGACGTACAGGAAGTGGACGACCTGCCGCTGGAACCGCACGACATGCGCCTGTCCGCGATCATCACCCAGACCCGCGTCCTCGGCCCGTTCTGATGCGCGACAAGCCCACCTTGCGCATTCCGCTGGGGATCCTGGCGCTGGTTACCGCCTTGGCGCTCTATGCGCTGGGGGTGCTGCTGGCTTCGCCATGGATCGAACGCCTGCCGGTGCTGGTACAGACGCTGGTCTATCTGGTGCTGGGCGTGGCCTGGTTGCTGCCGCTGCGGCCATTCCTGATCTGGATGGAAACGGGCCGCTGGCGCGCCTGAGCGCCGCGTACAGCCACCGGCATTTGCCTGACTGCGCCCGGCGCCCGCTGGCTTAACCCGACAAAACAAAACCGACGTAAAGCCACTGCGCACAACGGCGTGAGGCCCCTGCTTTTGCAGGCGCTCACATCGTCCGCATGTTGTCGGAAAAGTCCCAAGTGGCGCGAGTGACGGGACTTGAACCCGCGACCTCCGGCGTGACAGGCCGGCGCTCTAACCAACTGAGCTACACCCGCTTAAGAGCGTTGCACCGCTTGGGAGACGCGCCACTAAGGCAGCGTCACAGACCTGTCAACAGCCCGGCCAAGGCAAAATCGAGCAATGGCAAAAATAGTTTCCACAGCCCCCGTGCGGCCGCTCGTTTGATCCCCTTCTGACCGCGTCAGGCCAGCAAAACCGCGGGATTTTCCAGCAATAGCTTCACTTCCTGCACGAAGGCAGCGGCATCGTACCCGTCCACCACGCGGTGATCGCAGCTGATCGACAGGTTCATCAGCTTGCGCCTGGCAATGCGTTCACCGCCCATGCCGTCAGCCACGAACATCGGCCGTTCGACAATCCGGTTCGGCGCCAGAATCGCCACTTCCGGCCGGTTGATCACCGGAGTGGAGGCAATACCGCCCAGGGGCCCAAGCGATGAC
>JBARAF010000123.1:0-1886 GCA_049791695.1 Croceibacterium sp. | reverse complement strand
ACCGCGCCTGCCAGCCTGACCCGGCCGGCCACCGGCACATTCAGCCTGGCGAAGATCTTCGATGACCTGGCGCGCGGGTTCAGCCGTTCGAAGGCTGATACCTATCGCATCACCACCGGTCTTTCAGGCAATTTCAGCAACGGCATGAGCTGGGATGCCTATACCCAGTACGGCCGCACCGACCGTTTGCAGACGGTGGACAACAACCTCGTGGTGGGTGATCCCACCCTGTCGGTCAGCAACCCGGCAACCATTGCCCGGTCCAACGCGCGGTTCTTCTTTGCCGCGGATGCGGTGATCGATCCGGCCACCAACAAGGCCACCTGCCGCGCCCTGCTCAGCCCCGATGCCGCCCTGCGCGCCGCGGCGGCTGGCTGCGTTCCGGTCAACCTGTTCGGCACCGGCAATGTGTCTGAAGCAGGCAAGGCCTATATCTACAACCAGCTGCGCGAAGACATCAGGCTGGAACAGTACGTCGCGGCAGCCAACGTGCGCGGTGAAACCACCGACGATCTGCTGGCCGGGCCGCTCGCCTTTGCCGTGGGGGTGGAATACCGGATCGACCAGATCTCGGTGGCGCATGATCCGCTGTCCAACGTCTATGCCTATTTCCAGAACTTCGGGTCTGACTACAGCGGCAAGACCAAGGTCGCCGAAGGCTACGCCGAAGTCGAACTGCCGCTGGCCAAGAATGCCCCGGTACTGGGCACCCTGACGCTGAACGGCGCCGGACGCATGGCCTATTACGATTCGGCCGGTTTCGGCAGCTATCTGCGCGCCGCCGCAAGCAACCAGTTCAGCGCCGTAACCTGGAAGCTGAGCGCAAACTGGGAACCGGTCGAATGGCTGCGCTTCCGCGCCACCCAATCGCATGACGTGCGGGCCCCCAACTTTGCCGAACAGTTCCTGGCATCGGCCAGCAGCTTCACCCCGGTGACCAACCGCTTCGTGCTGGCCAACGGCCTGCCGACAACCAACTTCCCCTCGATCGTCAACGGCGGTTCGCCCACGGTCGGGCCGGAAAAGGCCAACACCACCACCATCGGCATGGTCCTGGCCCCCACCGGAGGCGCGCTGGACGGGCTGCGGCTGTCGATCGATGCCTATCGCATCCGCGTGACCGACTATATCGGCACGGCCCCGGGCGGCGTCCAGTTCCTGGTTGATCGCTGCTTCGGCGGCTATACTCAGGCCTGCCAGTTCGTTGATCGCAACCCCCAGACCGGCGCAATCACCACGGTGCGCAACGTTTCGCTCAACCTGGATGCGATCCTGGCCAAGGGGATCGATTTCGAAGCCGAATACCGCATCCCGCTGCCGGGTGATTCCCAGCTGTTGCTGCGCGGCATCGCCACTTACGTCGATACGCTGAAAACTGTCAGCCTGGGCGACGTGGTGGATCGCGCCGGGCAGACGGGCAGTTCCGCTGGCCTCGCCGCGCCGGACCTGACGCTGAACGGCACTGTCACCTATGCCGCGCCGCGCTGGTCGATGACCTTGCAGGGCCGGTACATCAACGGCGGCCTGTACGATGCGCAGCGGATCGGCCCGGACGATCCCCGTTACGCCACCACCCTGCCCAACAGCATCAGCGACAACCGGGTGGACAGCCGGTTCTACCTGAACCTGTTCGGATCGGTGTTCCTGGATGCGGACAAGCGGTTCGAACTGTTCGGATCGGTCGCCAACCTGCTGGACAAGGCCCCGCCGCCTGCCCCGGAAACGCAGTTCTACACCAACCCGGTCTATTTCGACACGCTGGGCCGGTACTACCGCGCCGGGGTGCGGGTGAAGCTGTAGCACGAGGCCCTCGCCGCGTGGGGCTGGCCTCCTCTGGCCCCGCGTGACGACCGGTGAGGTGGCACACTCCACCTGCCGCCTCACCG
>JBARAF010000122.1:0-1548 GCA_049791695.1 Croceibacterium sp. | reverse complement strand
AGTGCCAGGTGGCGTGGCCGAGCACCGGCAGGGCCACCAGCAAGCCCATGAACAGCGGCAACAGGGCCAGGGTCAGGACCACCGCCACCAGCGCCGCCCAGGCCAGCATCACCGGCAGGTTGGCCTTCATGACGCGCAGGCTGGTGATCATCGCGGTCATGAAATCGACCGGTCGATCAACCAGCATGGGCAGGCTGATGACCGTCAGGGAATAGAACGCCAGCGCCATCAGCCCGCCCGCGGCACTGCCCACGGCCAGCATGGCGAGCCCCGCCGGGGTGGCGAACATGGCCAGCGATTCCGCGCCGATGCCCGATTCCGCCATGAAGATCGCGAAAATGCCGTGGGCCACGCCCAGCCAGAAACTGAACCCGACGAACACCAGCCCGCCCATGCTCAGCAGTTGTTCGTCGCCCTGACCGCGCAGCGCGCCCAGTACCGGGCCCCAGCCAATTGTCATTCCGGCTTCACGCCGGCGGCTGACTTCGTACAGGCCGACTGCGGCAAACGGCGCCAGCAACGGGAACCCTGCCGTGGCCGGGATCAGCCAGAACGGCTCGCCCCAGGCAAACAGCGCGACATACAGAAACATGCCGGCCACCGCGAAGATGCCGCCAAAGAACAGCCCGAACAGCGGCCGGGCCAGAAAATCCTGCCAACCCGCCCGCAAGGCCGATCGCAGATCGCCCAGCGTCAGGTCCGTGGCGATAACGACCGGCGCTTGCCGCGCCGTGCCTGTCGTTTCCATAATACCCCCTCCCAAGGAAGCCTGCCGGGGAGGGTGACGCAAATCGTTGGGCCCCGCAAGGGATCGCAGCAGGGGGGCGATGGGTGCCGGCCGCACTCGCCTTCGGCTCCGCCCTCGGCTAACGGAGCGGGGATGACTGTTACCACCCGCTTCGCCCCGTCGCCCACCGGCCTGCTGCACGTCGGCAATGTCCGCACCGCCTTGCACAACTGGCTGCTGGCCAAAAAGCATGGCGGGCGGTTCCTACTGCGGATCGACGATACCGATGCCGAACGCAGCCGGGAGGACTATGTCGAGGCGATCCGCGCCGATCTCGCCTGGCTCGGCCTGGTGCCCGATGCGGAGGAACGGCAGAGCGAGCGGCTGGCGATCTATGAGGCCGCGTTCGAACGGCTGAACGCCGCAGGGCGGGTCTATCGTTGCTACGAAACCCAGCAGGAACTGGAACTGAAGCGCAAGATCGCCGCCGGCCGCGGCCTGCCGCCGATCTATGACCGGGCGGCGCTGGCGCTGACTGAGGAGGACCACGCGGCGCAAGCAGCCCGTGGCGTGGCCCCACACTGGCGTTTCCTGCTCGACCGCGATGAAACGATCACCTGGGATGACGGCATTCGCGGGCCCCAGAAATTCGACCCCGCCACGCTGTCCGATCCGGTTGTGCGCCGGGCTGACGGATCGTGGCTGTACATGCTGCCGAGCGCGGTGGACGATGTGGACATGGGCGTCACTGACGTGCTGCGGGGGGAAGACCACGTGTCCAACACCGCGCTGCAATTACAGATGTTCACCGCCCTTGGCGC
>JBARAF010000121.1:0-12348 GCA_049791695.1 Croceibacterium sp. | reverse complement strand
TAAGCGTCTTTGGTGCGCCGTCAAAGTTCACCCACTGGTTGCGGTAGATGGCCGTGCCACTTAACTGTACGTGTGTACCCGCATATGCCGGATTGACCAGCAAGGGATCGAACATGTACAATGACTGGATAGGACGCTGCTGCGCAAACACAACTCCCGGACCAAGGCACATTGCCAGCACCGCCTTACAAACGGCACGTGAGGCGTGAATCGAGAACCGGGAATAGCCTCCGCATATACCACGCGCACGTGAATCGTGAATCGGGAATCGTGAGTAAATGCGTGCGACTAATTTGTTTTTCACTTTGCTCTTATTTTGTAATACTACAATGTGTTAATGTGTTAATGTGTTAATGTGTTAGGGTGTTAATGTGTTAATGTGTTAATGTTGTGCTGAGGTGTTGGTGTGGTCCTCCACGGAAGATGGTTGATCTCAGAACCAACACGCCATCCCCCTTAGCACCTTAACACCTTAACACATTGGCACAACCCCAACACATCAACACATCAACACATCAACACTATCTGACAAGCTCCAGGTACCCCGTCTTCGGTTTTGAGCCATCGCGTTTATCAATGATGTAGAAGTATGTCCCTACCGGGAGTTCATTTCCGATCGTGTAGACACCGCGTTCGCCGATGCCTTTGAATACCACTTCATTGTTATCGTATCCATCGGCTTCATAGACGAGCACACCCGAACGGTTGAATATTTTCACGTTGTTGTTCGGGAATTGCGAAATACAGTCGATCATGAAGTTATCGTTCTTGCGGTCGCCGTTAGAGGATACGAGGTTGTACGAGAATACCTCAGTCTTCACCTCGCCTACACCCGCCGCCTCGCAACCGTATGATGTGACGACATTTGCCTGGTAAAATCCCGGAAGAATATTCGTCAGATAACTTCCAATACCGATCACGTTGGCGCTTGATTCCTCCGTCCACGTGATCTGATCGGTTACAATATTTGAAGGTGCCAGTTCAATTTCAGCGGTGCCATTTCCACCAGGCGCGCCGGGCAGTTCATCGCAGTAGGAAGGCTGTGTGTGGATGATCACTTCTGGGATCACCCGCATGTCCTTCACTTCCACGGATTCCGGAAGCGAGATACATCCGGTGATCTGATCCATCGCTGTAACGGTGTATAAGCCGATGTCGCGATCTCTGTAGTTCACGCCTGTGAAATCAGGTGCGGGTTTGGTCGTGTTTCCATCGTACCAGTCAAAGGAGTAATTCAGGGTGATGCCGCCGACGTTTGCCGCTACCCACCCGTCGGGATAATCACATCGTGTTCTGTCAAAGATCAGTACGGCAGTCGGGGAAGGCGGGACTAATCTTCCGTCGGTGACATCTCCGGTGAGGTCCGCGTAACAGCCCGTGAGATCATTTGTGACACGTACGGTGAATGCACCCATGGGCAGTGCGATCAGCTTGTTATTATCACCGAGGATCGTTCCTGATACCGAGTTTCCGCCGTACCAGTCGAACTGATACCCTCCAACGAGGCCGCCGTCTGCCGTTGCGGACAATTGTCCATTGGGACGGGCAGGGTCACAGTTGATCAATGGATTATCTTCGATGATGGTCACGATCGGAGGCGTTCTACCATCCTGCACGTCCGCCTCCGCTGTAATAATACAGCCCGTATTATTGTCCCTGATCTTTACGGTGTAGGTTCCTACGTCAAGGGTACTGATCAACCAGTTGCGGTTAAAACCACTGACATTGCCCATGACCGTACCAGGTTGGGTGATATCGGCATTTGCGCCGGGATAGATCTCCGTAGTATAGTCGGGAGCAAAAGGGTATCCGCTGTTGGGATCCCAGCCTACTTCCCTGGCCAGCAGCGATCCGTCGTTCACGAGACAGTGCTCCCGTGGCTGGGTGGTAAGGGCCAGCTGCGGGAAGAACTCCTCCATTTCATTGCTGATAATGTAAAGGTCGGCGGAGGAACATCCGGTGACGGCATTGGTAACGGAAACGGAATAGTCGCCGGCGATGAGTCCCGAAATCGTGCTCGTATTTGCGATTGGAATGCCAGTAGCCGTCAGGTTGTCATACCACGTGAATGCGTAGTCTGGATCTGTATCGTCCTTTCCGTCGGCAACGGACACCAACCGTCCTGTACCGAGTGAAGCAGGACAGCTGATCTGGCGCTGTGTCTGACTGATCGAAATGACAGGGTAGACGATGTCATCCGCAAGGATCACTACTTCTTTGGGCGACGACTTACATGCGGTCGTGACATCTTCTACAACTACGTAATATTTATCCGGCTCGATATTGAGCAGGTCGTGATCGACTGCTCCGGCAATTTCGTTCGCGGGCGTGTAATCATTTTTGTACCACTTGTAATCGAACGTATTGTCGAGATTATCTGGAGGATTGTTGTAAAAGGTAATTCCTCCGATTGAAATCCTGGTAACAGCAGCAGTGCCCGAAGGATAGCAGTCGACCGGATCAGTGGTTGCGACGTCAATGATGTTCGGCGTGCTGATATTGAGATTTTTCAGTACATCAATGCTGGCGGAGACCTCACATCCCGTATTGGAAGTATTGGTCGCTGTAATGAAATACTTTCCGTCCGCGGCATCATCCAGTCGACCGATATTGTTGGCTGGATTTGACGCTACGGTGACAGGCGCAAGCGCTCCGCCATTCAGACTCCAGTTAAAGGAATATGTATCCGTCGTGCTGCCATCCTTTTCCGCAGTCGTAGCGACGATGATACCGTTCGGATTCACCGGATCACAGCTTGAATTAGGCTCATAGGTCAGACTCATCACAGGATCGGCATGCAGGTCCGCAATGTTCACCCTTACCGGTTCTGCCGAGCAGCCTGCGCCGGGCGACATACCTGTTTTTCTTGTCGCGACCACATAATAGGATCCTGCCTTCATTCCAGCGTAAGGCTGCGCTGTCTGGGTACCATCTTCAGTCAGCACCGCATCGGTGATCGTATTGATGCCGTCATTCAATGCCAGGGTGCCATTGAAGGTGCCCGCGTTATTGTCATTGTCGTTGTTCGCGTCGAACCAGGAAAAATCAAAGTTTGATCTTACGTCTGCGGGCGTGTTATAGTTGTAGAAGCCCAGGCCGCTTTTTGATCCGTCGATGGCGACCTGGGTGATGGTGATGTTCCCGTCCGCGAAACAGATCAACTGATCCTGTTGCGTAAAGCTGATGAGCGTTACAGGATATCGCTGCGGTGTGATCACCGCCTGCCCTGTTACCGAACATCCGCTGTAATCATTGGTGACGGTGAGGGTGTACGTGTCGTCTTTCAGCGCCGGGCCCGATGCGGGCGGGGTCACGTATCCCTGCGGGATTGTCATCAGGTTGGTAGCCGTAGCGTTGGCTACATTGCTCGCCGCACCCGATCCGCCGGGATTACCGGCAGGGTCGGACTGTACCCAATTAAACGTGTACGTTGCATTTGATTCCGATGCTACCGTGGAAGCGGTGGCCACCGTCAGTTCGATCCTTCCTTCGACAGTGCCGGTCTCACAGGAAGTATTGGCAAATGGAGTCAGGGCCGTAATTTCCGGCGTATTGACATCCTTCGTGATCTCAACCCTTACCGGCACCGTGGTACAGCCTGCGCCCGGGCTCATCCCCGGTTTGCGTGTTGCCATCACATAATAGGTACCCTGCCCCATGGCTGGGTAGGGTTGTGCGGTCAGCGTAGCATCCTCGGTAAGGATGTCATCGTCGATGTCCGTTCCTGCATTCTGGATGGGCCCGCTGTTATTAAAGGTGGAAGCGTTCCCGTCTCCGTCATCTGCGGCATTGAACCACCGGAAGTTGAAGTTATCCGTAAGGTTGGTCAGGGGATCTCCTGACGCTATATAGTTATACACCGCAGGGTTGGCGGCCCTGGATGCATCGATTACCACTTCGGCTACACGGATACTTCCGTCAGCATTACACATCAGCTGGTTTTCTGTGTTGTAGCTCAGCAAAGTGATCGGCAAAGGATTTGTGCTGATCGTGGCGGTCGTACTGATAGCGCATCCGTTAACAGCATTGACGGACGTCACGGTATACGTATTGTCTGTCAGCGCAGTGATATCAAAACCGGCAAGGCGTGCGATGCCGGCGCCGTTGGCGGCGCCACCGCTCCCGGAAGTGTTTCCGGAGACCGGATCGGGAGTCCATGTGTAGGTATACGTTCCGGCATTTTGAACATTGGCGTCCAGCGGATCAGAAGCAATATCCGTTACAGCACGGATGACACCCTCTCCTTCGGAAGGAATACAGGAGGTATTGTCAAATGTTGTTACCGTGAGGGAAGGCGTTTTGTGAACATCCAGTACATCCTTCTGAACAAGTGGTGTAAAGCATCCTGTACCACTGCCTGTAATTTTTCGGCCACGGACGAAGTATTGCCTGTTCCCGTTTCCGGCTCCCGGTGCTGTACCGATCGACCAACCTGTTTTTGTTTCATCAAAAATATCTCCTGTCGTGGCGCCGCCACCGATATCCGAATACACCAGGTTTGCAGGCGCTACATCCGCAGCAGCATACCATTCAAATTCATAATTGGCTACCGGCTCGGCAATTCCGACACCGACCTGCGTGATGACGATCTGTCCATTGGAGGCGGGTGCACAATAGCTGTCATCAAATGCCTGCGCTTCGAAAATGGTCGGCATCACCGGCTGGTCTGGAATATTGACCACAGCATTTGCAAAACAGCCACTGTTATTATCTGTCACGGTGAGGGTATAAGTTTGGGGCGCGAATCCATCCATCAATCCGGAGGAGGTTCCATCATCCGGAAGGTCGCGCGGGATGATCAATCCAAGCGGTGCAGGGCTCGCTGCGGTCATACGAAAGTCGGTAGCGGCTATCTGCTGAGGATCTGCGTTTGCCGTTAATTCCACTTTGCCGTCTGCGCTTGCAGCAGGATCACACGAAGTGTTTTCCAGAACCTGGTTGAGTGTGATCAATGGATCAAATGCCAATGGCTTTAACGCATGAACACTTCCGAGCGGACAATTGGCGTTTACGCCTTCATAGTCCACTACCTGCACATAATACTGGCCGTCTTCCAGCATGGATGCTGAAAGATTCAACGGCGCAGGTTGTGCTGTGGGAATTCCGCTGGCGGTCAGCAGCGTGCCGGCAGGTCCGTTGCCGGAGAATATTTCGATCGAGTAACCGACGAGACTTCCCCCGGTTACGCTGACACTTACCTGGCCGTCAAAAGGCGCGATACATTTTGATACATGGGTTTCCACAACGGTGATGAGGGGCGCTGCGGCAAAATCCACGGTTTCAACGAAATAGTTGCCGCACCCGAGGTGTGCAGGGTCGGTATCAATCACGATCAGGGTATACGTCCCAGCACCGACTCCCGGAGGCGCTACGGGCCATCCCAGGTCCTCATTCACAACCAGTGTTTCCAGGGGAACACCACCCATATCCGGTGGATTGTTAAAGAAGTTGATGGGATCAGTATTCACGGGCGTTGCCTTGTACCATTCATAGGTGCAGGTCGCGCAGGCTACTCCCGGGTTATCCGTTCGTTCGATGGTAACGGCTATACCGCCGCCATCCCCTCCGCAAAAGCCTGCATTGGAGGTTCCATCGATGGTAATGTCATATTCTTCCGTGGCGTTAATGATGGGCGCTGTAACGGGATTCGATTCACATCGGGTGTTGTTGTCCACAACCATTGCCGAGATGTATCCCGGTGCCAGGTTCCCATAGACCGGAGGTTGCGCAAAGGCAGGGTTGCTATAATTGTAAGCAATGCCCCCTTTGATCACGGTCGGATCCGTAGGATAGGTACCTCCCGTAAACGTCTCAAGATAGAATACGGTATAGTTGTAATCCGGAAGATTGGAAACTCCTGTGACATTGGGCGTTGCCGCGCCATTCGGATTCAGGCCGCATGTAGTGACCGGGTCTGTAGAAGTAAAGGCAAAGACCGGGTATGTAATGTTGTCTGGTATGAATGCAGACCTGATCGTCTCACAGCCCGTGGTCTCGTTTCTCGTGAAGATGGTGTAATCATTGCTCGCCATGTTCACCAGGGTGGTCGTTGCACCATCAGCCTGCGCAGATGCAGTCGATAACTGCGCGCCGCCCGTGCCAATGCCCTGATACCACGCGTGGACAAAAGTTGATCCGAGTCCATCGGTGACGGTCGCCTGAATGCCGCCATTCGGAGTCATCGAATCACATGATGTCTGATCCGTCGGCACAGGGATGTCAATGGCCGGGTAGACGAAGGCATCCAGCACAACATCGCCATCAGGATCGGATGTACAACCCAATGTTTCATTGACCACCGCTGCAGTGTAACTTCCTGCAGCGAGGCCTGACAACATATCACCGTTCGCCGTCGTTGACCATGTGATTGCATATTCTCCCGGAAGGGACGTGACGCCCGGCGTGTTGAGTTGTATCCCATTGTAGCTGACGACGGCCTGCAACTGACCTGTGCTTCCCAACAGAACCGCATCGCAATTGACGTTGTCACTCACTTTGCTGACGTCGATCACGGGTTTGGTCTGGTTGTCGGGTAAAAGAATGGCATGGGTATTCACACATCCGGTCAGGTTGCTGGTGACCATCACGGTGTACACATAACCACCCTCGAGGTTCGTGACCGTTGCAGCGTTGGCGTTGACCGGCGTTGGCGTTACACCATCATCGGACCAAAGGAAAGTGTAGTTTGCGAACGGCGCACCGCCATCCACATCGCTTACAGTAACCTCTCCGTTGGAAACAGGCGTTCCATTATAGTTGACCACGCAGTTTGTGCTGGGTACGGAGTCTGTCCGGATGAGCGGTAACTGAAGGTCGTTCGGAAGATAAACCTGCGCCGCTCCTGAACTACAGCCCAAGACGGTATTTTCCGCAATGACGCTGTAATCTTTATCACCATTCAATCCCCCGAACTCATTGACAAGCGTCACACCCGGTCCTGTATTCACGGGAGGTGTGATTCCCAGAGCGGTATTGTCCGTAACATTCCGCCATGCGTAAATGTAATCGGACGCATTTCCGGATGGTGTAAGGAAAGCCGTTTCAATTTTCCCATTGAATTGCACGGCGGGATCCGTCAACGAAGGATCGCATATACTGTTAGGCTGTGCGACGGCAAGGGAGACGACGGGAATGACACTGGCGTCCGGCAACTGAACGTTGTCGGTATTCCGGCAACCCGTGAGGGTATTGGTGACCTGGACGGTATACATATATCCTCCCTGAATGTTCTGAACGGCAGATGCGGTTTGTGCGTCGACATTCGTCGGAGAACTGTTATCGCTCCATAGGAATGCATAGTTTGCATTGGGGGCTGCACCATCCACGGTGGTTACCGACGCCTGACCGTTGGCGATGATATTGCCATGATAGTTTACCACGCAGTTCGTGCTCGGAATTGAATCTGTTTTTATCAGAGGTAACGTAAGCACATTTTTTACTTCGGCGCTTACCGGGGTTGAAACGCAGGACAAATCCGTACGCTCAACAACAAGGGTGTAATACCCGCCATTTCTTCCTGTCAGTAAAGGAGTTGTTTCACCGGCGATCACCGGATCTGTATTCAGTGCTCCCTGATGCCAGGTGAGCTCGTAATTCGAAAAATCGGTTACCGCTGTGCCGCCGAAAGTTACAACAGCGCTTACGCTACCGTTGTAGGCTGATGCCGCCAATGCAGGATCGCAGATCGAATTATCTGTAGCCGTGAGGGTTACAACGGGTACGTTCAGATCTTCCGTAATGATCAGTTTTTCCACGTCGCTGCAGTTTGTCGGCGTCGTAACTTTCACTGTGTAAAAGCTACCGCCACCCGCGACCTGTTCCGCGATACTTCCGCCCATACCGGATACGTTGGTATGCAGATTGGAAGGCAGTGTATTGTCACCCTTGAACCATTCGATCTTGTAGGCCGAAAGGTCCTGAGGGACACCGGCCACCTGGATCTCGGCGGACAATCTGCCATTCGGATTTCCCGGATCGCACGATGTTTGTGGCGCCAGCTCGGTGATCAGGGCGGTGGGAACGACCCTTTGATCAATGATCTCTGTGACAGGCGACTGGATGGCCTGGCACTGCGTGGCAATGTTGGTGATCAGCACCTGGTAGTGGCCGACGGGGAGACCTGTACGCGTTTCCCCGGTTCCGTTGGCGGCGGGCAATATACTTCCCCGCGTGGCTGTTACATTATCATAAAAATACCACTCGAATTTATAGGCCGAAGGATCCTGCGCTGCGCCACTGAAAAACGCTGTGGCGGTGACCGATCCGGAGTTGGGGTTCAGGCAATCGACGACATGCACCAGTGTTGACGCTGTTGCATCGGGCACGACGGGACCGTCCACTGTCTGTGGAAGTGAATTTTTTGAACATCCGTCTTTAGAAACCCGGACAATATAATTTCCCGCCACGAGACTCGTTGCAGTGGCTCCGGTAATGCCCAGCGGGTTCAGTGCAATGTCAAACCATTCAAAGGTATAGCCAAGATTTCCACCCGTGACCTGCGCTTGTAGCGCTCCGTTGGGCGGGTTACACACTGTTTGGTCGGAGAGAACATTGATGATCACCTCCGGGTCATTGCCCTGCCGGAGAATCGTTGTATCAACGGGGATTCCGACGCAGCCTTTGGCCGTATTCGTTACGATGGCGGTATAATCGCCCTCGGGCAGTCCGAGAAGATTGTAGTTCGTGGCGCCGGCGATTGGCGTGTAGCTGGCAGCGGTACCTGTATACCACTGGAATGCATACTGACTGTAGTCTGTCACCTCCGTCGTTCCCTTGAAGATCCTGAGGCGGAGTTCGCCGTTGTCTGCCGCTGTATTTTCGCATTTGAAGTTATCCCTGATCTTTTCAATTCTGGTGATGAAAGGATCGGGCTGAATAAATACACTGTAGATATTGTTATCGATCCGGCATTCATTTGTTACTGACCCGGCAGGATCGATCGGCAGGATCGCGCCGTCGTTGTTCAGCACGATGTACAGTCGGAAGGCACTGCCTGTACCGTTGAACGTAATGAACGGTGATCTGTAGATGCTGTCAATGGCAAGATTGGAAATCGCAAGCGTCGTGGAATGGATGAGCGAATCTGACGTGATCGACGGATCGGTGGGATCGCCGATAAAAAAGCTTACGGGAATATTATCAGTAATGGGAAGATCTCCGTCGTTGATGATGTTGAAACGGACACTGATGCCGAGGTCACCGCAGATAGGGGGTATCACTTCTACGGCGGGGGCATAGATTCCATCACCGTTTTCGTCCACTCCGGGATTATCAGGATTGTCTCCGGCAAACGAAAGGTCGGGTGCAGGATACACAGGGCAACCGCTGGCGCTTAAGTATGGCACCTGGTTAAGGAACACGTTCATGGGCATCTGTGGTCCGGGGAGGCCGTTCGCGCAATCGCCTTCGCCAAATACGAGACTTTGATCCAGTTGGGGAAAGGGGAGTGTGAGGTCGTCGTTGATGTTTACCACAAAATAGCCGGGCTGGTTCCATACTTTGCGGGTCGGCAGCCACTCATTTCCGCTTGAATAATACAATCTGAACTGACCCAATGCCTGTTGCTGGATGGGGTCGTTGACATTAAAGGAATTGTTTGTGTTACAGGGAACGCATATGTCCGTTGCGCCATCACCATTCACATCGGCGATCACCACGCCTTCCGTATACGTATGCGACTGACAGACGGCAGACCAGAGCTTCTGCGTGCCGGTAGCGCCATCGACGACCACCAGTTCCTGCGAATCGCGATACACTACTTCGGGATTGCCGTCGTTGTCGAAGTCGTAGATACTTACCGTTAAAACCCCTGAGCGGGAGTCGTTGACCTTTCTCGGGGCGGGCCACAGGGGCACCAGGTTTCCGGCGGCATCCGTGGTCAGGGAATGAAGGTATGAGCCTGCCATGAAAGTGAGGTCCGTTTTTCCATCGCCATTCGCGTCACCCAGGTTTACACGGCCCGTGCCCCACGGCCATCCATTTGCGTATAATGGATCCGTTGGTAAATAATAGGAGACCGTACCTTTGGCGACGTTCCAGTAAAAAACGGCAGTAGGTCCATTCTCGGAACCTAACGCGCCCGAGATAACGACATCCATATTTCCGTCCCGGTCGATATCCGCAACGCTGGTCATACTGTGCGTATCGATACCGTATTCCACGGGGTCAATGGCTAGTTTCACATACGCCTGCACGGCAGGGTTCACGGTATTCATATCGGCCACCAGCGAAAGGGTTGCGGGCGTGGCTGGCGTGCGGTTCGAAAAATCCGGGATGCTGTATATTTTGGTACCGCATACCAGTTCCATTTTATCGTCGCCGACCACATCTACTGCCACGGGTCCCGCGGTGATGTCCATGTCCCAGTCACCATTTCCGGTAGCCAGCAAGGCGCCCGTTTCCGCAGCGTAGATCCTGTCGCGCATGTAGATCTCTGCCTTGCCGTCGCCGTCCATATCCGCAATACCAAAAGTACCGGGACGGTCCGTACCGATCTGGATGGCATTGTACATGGGAATCAGGTTGTCTTCCGCATACGTAAAAGCGACGAGAAAGAAGCAGGTAGGAGGCGTGCTTGGGTTACCGCCGCGGTTACTGACCACGCCGAAGAGTTCTGCCTTGCCGTCACCATCGATATCAGCAATCAGGTTTTCATGTTCAAAAAGGAGATTCTTCGGGGCACAGTCACCGGTTCCTGAGAATATCTTCGCGCCCTGTCCCGTAGTTTTGAAATCCGATTTTACATCGCCGGGAGATGTTCCGTCTGCCTGCCCGTCAGCGGTCGCGACCACGCGGATCTCCGAATTCCATTTGGATGTAATGACTGCATCGGGTATACCATCACCATCTACGTCACCGACCGATATTTTTGATTGCGTATCGGCCGTATTCTGGTCCGACGTTATTGGCGCATTGACCATGTCAAAGGGCGTGTTGGCGCCCGGAGGAACGATGCTACAATCGGAACCGTCGCCGATGAAGACCAGTCCGTAGTATACGGCACAGTTTGAGTCCGCCTTGTCGGCCTTTCCGTCGCCATCGTTATCAGCGCCGTCAAAGCAATTGCAGCCTTTTTCGATGTTGGCGGCAAACTGGCAGTAGGGATCGTTACAGTTGGCATTTACACTGCAATCAACGTCCTGACCATACGCTGCAGATCCTGCGCACAAGAGCACGACGAATGTAATCTTCCTTAAAAAATCACTTTGTTTACAATGTATCATACAATTACACTTCGGGTAATATTGCAGATACATTCCTTTCATGGCGGTTGGGTAAGCCAAAAAACGCGTCGTCTGGCGACGTGTAGCGGCTGTTTATGGCGTAAAAAGCAATTTCGTCCGCGTTGCGGTGATGGATTGGCGAAAATGATGATTGCGGGGGCCCTCAGCTATGAAAAGCAAAACATAATCTAACGCACACACGTACTCACTACTCACCACTCACCACTCACCACTCACCACTCACTGGCCTGCGCGCAGATTACCAGTACGAAGGACACGCCAGTCCCTGGTGAATCTTGGGAAGCTTGATCCTGTAGTTGATCATGATCTCGTGGGAACCGTTCGAGTAAAGCCTGATGTCCGACATGGTGATATCGTACGCATAGCCCACGTGGAAGTTCTCATTGATCTGCAGCTCGAACAACCCGATGACGGAGTCTCCAAGGCGGTAGGAGGCGCCGAGGCCAACCACATCATAGAACACGAACATGCTGTTGATATCCAGGCTCAGCGGCGCGTTGTTTTGAACGCGGATCAGGGTGGAAGGCATCCACTTCACATCTTTGGAAAGCGCTTTGGTGAAACCTCCCATCAGGTAATAGTAACGTTGTTGTTTTCCTGATGTGTTGAAGGTTGTATCCATTTCGACATCGATGATGTCGATGATCTTGTTGTTCAGGAAGTAGGGCACGGAAATACCTGCATAGACGTTGCTGCCGCGGTAGAAAAATCCGGCGCCGAAGTTGGGATTGAATTTGGAGATGACGCCTACTTCCGCGCCGTCGCGCGGGGTGGTCTTGAAATAGTCGGACTTCAACGAATTGAATCCCCCCTGGATACCCATGGAGATCACGCCGCCGTTCTTTCTTCTCGATACCGGGATCTTGTAGGAGTAGACGCCGTATAAGCTGTTATCACTGTGCACCCCGATCTGGTCGTTGGAAAAGATCAGACCCAGACCCACCCTTGCTTTGCGGAATCCGGAGTGGATGGTGCCCGTAAGCGTCTTTGGTGCGCCGTCAAAGTTCACCCACTGGTTGCGGTAGATGGCCGTGCCACTTAACTGTACGTGTGTACCCGCATATGCCGGATTGACCAGCAAGGGATCGAACATGTACAATGACTG
>JBARAF010000120.1:0-3085 GCA_049791695.1 Croceibacterium sp. | reverse complement strand
GCCATCGCCGCGCGCCTATCATGCCCGGGGCTTTGGTACAACGTTACTGCGGCAAGATGGTTGCCAAGCGACCGCTGGTCTTGCCGGACTTAAACCGCAGTATCGGGTGCCGTCCTTGACCCACATGGTTAACGATGGGCGGGAGCACCGACGATGACGCACAGGTTTACAGCGGCCGAGTGGGCCGCCGGCCAAGAGGAAACCCAGCGCCGTCGCGAACAACGGCATCAGGTGCACATGTTGGCCCATTTTCATTACCGCGCGACCCGGTCCACGGTGATGCTGAAAGACCTGACCTGCAACGGCGCGCGGATCGAAGGGGTCTGCGCGCTGGAAGCGGACGAAGCGGTGTCGCTGATCCTTCCCGGCTGCCGCCCGCTGCTGTGCTTCGTCGCCTGGGCCAGCGGCCCTTGTGCCGGGCTTGAATTCGCCGCCCCGCTGGAAGCGGTCAGTTTCAGCGCAATGGTGGCGGCTCACGCCGTGGGGCAGCCAGCCAATGCACCGCTGCCCCGCCGGGCCGCAGCCTGAACTTTCGCGCGAACCGCATACGACCCACTTGCTCTGCCCCATGCTCCCTTCGGCGTTGCCACCAACCGATCGCGTCAACCTTCCTTGAAAATCAGGCGGTTCGTCAAAGTGCCCAAAATGCGGCCTCTGCACAGTCCTTGAGGAGGGGGCGGAGCGGAGCAGCCCGGATCCAGGTTTTTAAGCGCAGATTACGTTCTGTTAACTTTGTTAATACAGGACTGATTGACCAAATTTATCATCCGCGGGGCAGCATGAACAATCAGATTTCATCCATTCGAGCAGGACGATCGAACGTCAGGCTCCGGGCCTCGGCACTGCTTTCCGCAAGCGCTCTGGGCTCCGTATGGCTCATTGCGGTGCCAGTAACCCCGGCTGTTGCCCAAGCAGTGTCTGAACCGTCCGGCTGTGGCCCGACAACGTTTCAGAATGGAACCGCGACAATTTCCACCAATTGCTCGACCAATGCGGACAGCAACCCGAGTGGGCCATTCTCAGCAACATTTCAGGGGGCTGACGGCGAAGCTGGGAGCGACTCTTCGACGTTCGAAGAGTCAAGCAGTGGGCAAACGGGTCAGACCGGCCCGGCAATGACAGTCGTAAACGGCGACGCGCAAGCGAGTAGGGTCTGCGTTGTTCCGGGCGGCTTTGGCGGTTGTGTCGAATGGGTTTCCGGCAACATTACCCTTTCGGGCGGCATTCAAGCAAATTCCAATCCGGGAAGCTATGGCGTTTCAATTGTTTCAAACGGCGGAAATGGTGGCGAAGGCGGAGATGGCGCATGGGACCATGCCGCATCGCCTGGAGGTACCGGCGGGGACGGAAGCGCGATCACTTTCATCAACCAGGCCGGCGCCTCGATTACCGTCACAGGCGACAATTCTGTCGGTTTCACGACAATCAGCCAGGGAGGCAACGGCGGGAATGGCGGTTCCGGTCATGTTTTTTCCGACGGCCAGAATGGCGCCAACGGCGGCAATGGTGGTGCCATCGACATCACCAATGCAGGCGCAATTACCACGAGCGGCAAATTTGGAACCGCAATTTTTGCGCATAGCAATGGCGGCAGTGCGGGCGCCGGAGGAAGCGGCGGTTCGTTCGGCAACGGCGGGTCCGGAGGTGTTGGCGGCAATTCCGGCGCAAAGGTCACAGCAACAAACGCTGCAACTGGAACGGTAAAGACAACAGGAAGCAACGCGGTCGGGGTTGTCCTGCAGAGCGTCGGCGGCGGCGGTGGCGCAGGCCCGAATGACGATGGCACTTTCATTGTCCTGGGCGGCAACGGCGGCAACGGCGGGAACGGCGAAACGATCACCTTTTCCAACCAGGGGGCCATCTCGACCTTGGGTGACGCCTCGCACGGCGCAAGCCTTATGTCGATCGGCGGCGGCGGCGGACATGGTGGATCGGCCTTTGACGTGGGCCTGTTCGTCGGCGTCGCGGTTGGCGGCAGTGGTGGCGGTGGCGGCGATGCAGGCACCGTTAACGCGACAAATGCCGGCGGGATCACCACCCTTGGCGATCATGCCAAGGGCATTCAGGCCCAGTCGATCGGCGGCGGCGGCGGCGACGGAGGCAATGCTGGCGGCGTCGCGGTCGGCCCTTCGTTCGCGGCACAGCTATCCTTCGGCGGAAGCGGTGGATCGGGCGGTGCTGGCCAAAATGTCACGGTCACAAACCTTGGCTCGATCCATACTGGTCAGGTCGCCAGCGCAACTTCGGCGGCGAATGGCAGTTCGACGGTCACCGAGATGACCGGCGATTTTGCACCCGGCATCCTGGCGCAATCAATTGGCGGCGGCGGCGGTTCTGGTGGACGCGCCTTGTCTGTTGCCGCTGCTGCAGGATTTCAGAGCAGCCTGGCCATCAGCCTCGGGTTGGGCGGCAGCGGCGGTTCGGGGGGCAGCGCGGCGACCGTGTCGGTTGAAAACGATGGCGCGATCACCACCGCAGGTCGTCACTCGGACGGCGTTCAGGCCCAGTCGATCGGCGGGGGCGGGGGCTTCGGCGGGAACGCTATTACAGTGGCCGCGGGGATCGGAGCTACGTCAGGTTCGATCAGCGTCGGCATTGGTGGATCAGGCGGCACTGGTGGCGACGGTGGTCAATCGGCAGTCACCATCACCGGCACAGTCAACTCGAGCGCAAGCCATTCGCGCGGCGCTGTCGCCCAGTCGATCGGCGGCGGCGGTGGCCACGGTGGTTCCGTGGTCGATGTATCGGCCGACATGGCGGAAAACAGCGCCGCTATCGGCGTCAGCCTCGGCGGAACCGGCGGTAGCGGCGGTGTTGGGGGGGCGGCAACTGTCACCACCACCAAGACCGGACGCATCACAACATCAGGCCACAAGGCGCATGGTCTGGTCGCCCAGTCGATTGGCGGCGGCGGCGGATCGGGTGGCAATATCAATAGCTATTCAGTTTCGGGCTCCGGCGGCAATGGCGTTGCGCTGGCGGCATCGGTGGGCGTGGGTGGCTCCGGCGGAGCTGGCAACACAGGCGGCACGGCCACGATCCTGCATGCCGGCAAAGTCGTCACCGGCGGCGATCAGTCATATGG
>JBARAF010000119.1:0-7760 GCA_049791695.1 Croceibacterium sp. | reverse complement strand
CCTTGCGCCAGGGCGGGGCCGCCGCCCAGCAACAGCAACCCTGCCAGCGATCCGCCAGCCAGCGCGGTGCGCCGTGAAAAGGCCAGGTGCCTGCTGCCGTTCATCACCAATCCCCAATTCCTGTTGCATCTGACAGAACCGACCTGTCCGGGCGGTCAAACGAAAAGCCGTGCGCGTCGCGGGCGGTAAAGAATGGCCGCCCCTCCTGCATGATCGCCCCTGTTGGCGGCTGCCTCTGCGCCTGCCCGGGGGGAGGGTCCCGGACAGACGCAGCGCAAGGAAGGTCAGGCCCGGGCGGCCTGTCCCCCTGCCCCAATGCCGGCAGCCAAACCGGCATCGAGCTCTGCAAAACCGTAGATCCGCTGCGCATTCCCGTGCAGGAAGGCGCTTGCTTCCGCGGGCGTCAGGAAGTCCGTGGCCGCCTGCGCCATCGCCACCTTTTCGGCATAGGGCCACAGCATCGACTGGCCGACGTCCGACCCCCAGACCAGCCGGTCCGGCCCGAAACTGTCGACCATCCGCCGCACCAGATGCGCCGGGCGCACCCCGGCCTTGACCAGCCGTTCCATGTTGATTTCGGTGATCTTGAAATGGACGTTGGGTACGTCGCGGAAGATTTCGATCGTGCTGTCGATGCCGAAATGCGGCGCGGGCGGCATCACCACCGGTTCCCCCGCCTGTTCCGCCAACCCGACCTCGTACTGGGTCATGCCAAACGGCATCGCCCCGTGATCCAGCACGATCGGCAGGTCCGGGAATTGCCGCGCCAGGATTTTCAACAAGGGCAGCAGGAACGGCAGCTGCTTCATGAAGAAGATCAGGTTCATCGGCGTGCCCAGGTCAGCGCAGGCCTGCCACACCTGCATTGCCGCCGGGCTGCAGATCCAGGCGGTGTCCAGCAACCACGGGCGGCTGTTGGCCATGCGAAACCCCGCCGCGTGGTGCGTGCGCACCCATTCGCGGTACTGGCCGGGCGTGGCGGGATCCTGCGTGTCCATGATCACTACCGGGTGCAACCGGCCGGGATAGGTCACTGCGGAATCGAGGATGTAGCTGTTGTCATACCCATAAACATGGCCGCGCTGGACCAGGCAGGCGTGGTCCACTCCGTGCAGGTCCATCAGGGCAATCAGGTCCTCTGCCGTCACGGTAAAGCCGGGGCGTTCCGGCATCGGCAGGTCAGGGGTGAACGGACGGGTACGGTACCGGTCCCACTCCGCTGAAATCAGGTGTGCGTGCGTATCGATCAGTCTGTGCGCCATGCCATTCCCATCCGGTTGATGCCTCCCAGCGACCGGCCCCTCGCGCAGGTGGCGAAGGGCCGGGACCGGCATCAGAACCGCTTCTTCAGGCTGAGGTACAGTTCACGCGGGCTGGCTGGCTGGCCAAGGTTGGTCGGCAGGCCCAGTTCGCGGAAGATGGTTTTCTGCGAATAATAGAACTTGTTGAACAGGTTCGTCGCACCCACGGCCAGTTCGAAATCGTAATCGTGGTTTTCGTAAGTCAGGCGGGCGTTGAACACGCTTCGCGCCGCCTGGTCATAGGCCGGGTTCTGCGAGCTGTAGGCAATCCGCCCGGCATAGTACCAGTCCATCCGGGGGGTGACGGTGCCATGCAGAATTGGCGCGTCCAGTTCGTATTGGATGCCGCCGCTGGCGGTCCATGTCGGGATCACTGTCTGGCGGGTGGTGCCGGTGGAATTCCACTTGGTGTATCCGACGGAGCCGGTGATCATCAGATTGTCGACCGGTTCTGCCTCCAGTTCCGCTTCGAAGCCCTTGATCTTCCCGCCGACCGCATAGGAGAAACTGCGCGCCACGCAGGCCACGCCCACGCCGTTGGCAGTATTGGCACCGCCCCCCGCATCGGGATTGCGCGGCCCGTCCACTGCCGCGTCATAAGGGCGGCAAGTGGTGAAGGCGCTGGCGAAATTGGTGCCGGTCGGCCCGCCGGCAACTACCGTGCTGTTGCCGGCCACCTTGTGAGCCAAGTCGTTGGTCAGCTGCGCTTCCTGCCCGGAATAGCCGGCCGGACGTTCGGTGAATTCCATCAGGAACGCGGCCATGTTGATCTTCAACCGGCGGTCGAACAGTTCGCTTTTCAGGCCGATTTCGTAACTGATCAGCGATTCACCCGGGGTCTGTTCTTCCTGGCCCGGCTGCGAGGGACGGACATTGAAGCCCGGCAGGCGATAGCCCGACCCGGCAGAGGCATAGACCATCAGATCGTCACTGATCCGGTAATCGGCCCCGCCCTTCCAGTCCCACCGCTGATCGGCAATGGTGATATCGAACACCGTGCTGGCGCCGCCCGGTACGAACACGGTCGAACCCGGCGGGGTACCGTCGCCCAGGCTGTTGAAATCGACGCCCTTCTTGTCATCGGAATAGCGCAGGCCGCCGGTGATGTTCAGCCCTTCCATCGGGTGCAGCACCACGTTGGCAAAGGCGGCCCAGCTTTCCGGATCGTAGTGGTCGACCTGGAACCTCTGGGTACCGGCGCGCACGCCTTGCGGCTGGCCCAGGTGTTCCGCGCTGCCCTTGTAATAGAACACGCCGCCGACCCAATCGAGCAGGTCATGCTGCCCGGTCAGGCGCAGTTCGCCGTTCCAGTGGCTTTCGTGGAATTCGTGATAGATGATTGAATCGTTGAACACCGTGCCATCGGACGCCGCGCCGAAACGCAGGTCCATTTTGCGCCAGCCGGCAATGGCGGTGAAATCGATCTGGTCGCTCAGGCCAACCACCAGCTTGCCCTGCACGCCCCGGCTCTTGAGCGGAACCGTGTTGCCGTAGCACTTGCCGCCGCGGAAGATGGAGCCGTTGTAATAGGTGTTGCCGGCGATCGCGGTCCCTGCCGGGAACGGGTCGCAGTAATTGTCATAGGTCTTGTATGGATCGCCGGTCTGGAACCGTTCATCCCAGCGCATCTTGGTGCCGGGGATGGAGAACCGGTCCGCCATGGTGATGAAATTGCGGTTGGCCCGCGCTTCATTGACCGTGCCATCGGCCTGCAACCCATAGGTCTGCGAATAGTCGGTGGTGAAGATGTGTTCGGCCGGAATCTCGTCATTCTGGTCGGTGTAATCGCCACTGACCTGGAACGAGATGGTATCGGTCGGCTCCCAGTACAGGGCACCGCGCACGGCGCGGGTGTCTTCCCCACCCAGATGGTCGATCACGCAGCTGGTCGGCGTACGCCCGCCGCCAAAGGTCGTTTCCGGGCTCTGGAACGGGAAGCTGCCGGCCAGGTTGGGCGTACCGTTCATGTGCATCTGGCAGGTGAAATCGAGCATTTCCTGATAGCCGGTGCGCTTCTTCGAAACGAAGGCGGCGCTGATCGCCAGCTGGTTGGTCAGCGGGACGGAGAAGCTCGCCCGCACATCACGCCGGTTGTACGAACCCACGGTCACGTCGATCATGCCACTGGCTTCGGTCAGGCTCGGGCGCTTGCTGACCAGGTTGACCGCACCGGCAATGGCATTGCGGCCAAACAATGTGCCCTGCGGGCCGCGCAGCACTTCCACATGGTCCAGATCCAGCAGGTCGAACTGCGATCCGAACAGGAACGGGTAATAGACGTCGTCGATGTAATAGGCGACCGAAGGCTCGCCGTTGAACTGCGGATCGGTCTGCCCGATGCCGCGCAGGTACACCGAAACCGCCGGGCCAAAGATCCCTTCCGATTTGCGGAAGGTGGCATTCGGCACGATGTTGCCCAGGTCCGCCGTGGTGGTCAGCCCGCGCGTTTGCAGCGTTTCCGCCGTGACCGCCGTGATCGCGATCGGCGTGTCCTGCACGGTGGAGGAGATCTTGGTGCCGGTGACGATAATGTCCGGCGCGCCATTGCCTTCATCCTGCTCGGCATCGGCCTGCTGGGCCGCCGCGCCGGTGGAAATCGCCGCCGACGCAGCGAGCGCCAGCAGCGAGGTGGAAAATAGGTTACGCCCCTTCGACATCCGGAAAATCCTCATCCCGCCAGTCCTTTTTGGTCTGTTGGCAGGGTGGATAGGCGGGGGCCGGTGGGGCGACTTGCCTGCGCAGGCACGGCAACTTGTCCGCCGGTGCGCCGCCGATGAGGGCGGAAATTATCGCTGCTTCAGAATGACTTATGAAAGGTCCGGCACGGCCGCAAGGCAGGCCGTGCCGCGCAAGGCAAATTTCGCCGCAGGTCCGGTCAAACCGGGAAAGCGGCTATTCCGCGCCCACGGCGGCACGCCGGTATTCACGCGGGGCCAGGCCATACCGTTCGCGGAAGGTGCGGGTGAAATGGGCCGCCGAATTGAAGCCCCAGGAAAAGGCGATTTCGGTCAGCGTATGGCCGCACCAGGCGGGGTTGGCGATTTGCCGGGCGCATTCTTCCAGCCGGCGGCGCAGCATATAGGCGCTGATCTTTTCACCCCCCGGCGAAAACACCGTGCGCAAGTATCGCGGCGAAACGCGCAGCCCGGCGGAAATCGACGCGCTCGACAATTCCGGATCGCGCAGGTTGTCTTCGATATATTGCAGCACGTCCTTGCGCCGCTGCCAGGCAATCGCGCTGGCTTCCTGCACCTGGTCGACGCCCAGGGTGTAGGACATCGACATCATTTCCAGCAGGTACCTGGCCACCCGGTCTTCATAAGTGGGGGTGATCCCCTGGCCGATGCCGGCGCTCAGTTCCCGGACCATCGCCGCTACCGTGCCGGTCAGGCCATTGGCCCGGCCCAGTTGCTGCCCGCAGAACTGTTCCGGCGTGGGCAGGTATGACCGCAGCACTTGCGGCGGCACCCGCACCATCACCGTCACCGAATGATCGTTGGTCAGGAAGTAATGTGGCAGGCCGGTATCGCACAGCACGAAGTCACCCGCGACCAGCGCCGATTCCTTGCCGCAGTGATAAAACGTGCTGGCGCCTTCTGCCTGCAACAGGAAGTTGTAGGCGCGCGGGGTGCCGCTGGCGATGTGGCTCTGCTTGCGTTCAACGCTGCACCGGTCGACCGTCAGCCGGGCCAGTTTGACCGGGCCAAGCTGGCTCATCCGCAGTTCGGCGTCGAACTTCTCCTTGTCGCCAGGGACGAAATCGACCTTGCTCATCCGCGTGGCGTAGATCGCGCCCCATGCGGCCGCCCGGCCGGCAGTGGGCAGGCCATCCGTGCTGAACAGTTCCATCAGGCATCCTCCCGCGGCCCCGCTTGTTGGCGGTGGCCAAATTTGTTTACTAATCGTATTATTCGTATTCTATCATTCCCTGCGAACGAGTCAAAATCCCATTCCGCTGCTCCCGTCGGCAGGCCGAAAATGGGGGACAGGTCCAGGATGCAGCAAAGCAGGTCCGCGCGGCAAATCTTGACTGAAGTGGCGCATAAACCGCGCAGCCACGGCCTATGGCCCGATGTGCCCTTGCCCCGCACGCCCGGCGGCAACATCACGGGCCCAAACAACCGTTCCGGGAGAACACCGCCGATGCTCCGCTGGCCCCTTACTGCCCCCCTTGCTGCCCCACTGGCCGCTCTGGCACCGCTGACCCTGCTGATCGCCGTTCCGGCAGCCGCGCAAGTCGCCACGGCAGAGGTTGATACGCTGGCCCGCGATGTCTCCCGCGTGGAATCGGTGCGGGCGGTGAAGGACCTGCAGCGCAGCTATGCCCAGTACGCCCAGTTCGGCCTGGCGGATGAAATGGCTGCGCTGTTCGCCAGCGATGCCGCGGTCACCTGGGGCGGCACCACGGTGCAGGGTCGCCCGGCCATCCTGCGCTGGCTTAAAGGGCGGCTCGGCCCGGTGCGCGGCCTCGCCCCCGGGGCAATGCAGACCGAACTGATCGACGAACCGCTGGCCAACCTTTCCGCCGATGGCACCACGGCCAAGGTGCGCTGGATGTTCCTGGCCCTGACCGGCAACGGCCAGGGCAAGACCGGGGTCGAAGGCGGCATCCTGGAAAACGAATACAAGCAGGAGCAGGGCAAATGGGTGATCGCCCGGCAGACCTTCAGCCCGCAATATACCGGCACTTATGAAAAGGGCTGGAGCAATGCCGGCGGCGGCGACCTGGGCATGGTTCCGTTCCATTTCACCAATGACGAAAGCGGCACGCCGATCCCGCCCGCCACTGGCCCGGCCCCGGCCAGCGGCACCACCCCCACCGCGCTCGACGCCCGCATCGCCGCGCTGAATACGGAAGACGTGGTCCGCAACCTCGTTGCCGCTTACGGTTATTACGTCGACCGCAAGATGTGGGACGATGTGGTGGACCTGTTCACCAGGGACGGCACCACCACCATTGCCGGAACGGGCGAGTTCACCGGCGCGGAAGGCCTGCGCAAGGCCCACGAAACCATGGGTGCGCAGGGCCTCAAGCAGGGCGAACTGAACGACCACCTGATCTTCGACACCATCGTGGAAGTTGATCCCGGCGCCACCAGTGCCACCGCCCGCAGCGTGGTGATGGGGATGATCGGCGATACCCATGCCGGCACGGCCAGCTGGTCGTTCCAGGTGCAGCTGGTCCACCTGGTGCTGGACCAGGGACTGTGGAAATTCCGCGACCTGCAGATCTATCCCACGATGAATGCGAATTATGCGGACGGCTGGGGCAAGGGCGGCACGTACCACCTGACCAAGACCCTGCCCGCATTCGTGGAACCGCACCCCGTCACCGGCCAGCCGGTTACCGTGGCCGGGTTCACCACCGTCGGCGCAGCCACCCCGGCTGCCGCGCCAGCATCCGCACCGGCGCTGACCGGGGCGGAATGGCTGGTCGATGCCCGCCGCCGCTATGCCCGCAGCCTCGCCTATGACGGGGTGACCAACGTATCCGCCGCTTACGGCTATTACATCGACGATTTCCAGTGGGCCGACATGGGCGGCATCTTTGCAAAGAACGGCAACAAGCATTCGCCGTTCGCCGGGTTCTATCTGGGGCAGGATCGCATCAACGGCGCGGCCACGGCGATGTATGGCAAGGCCCCGCCCACCCGCAGCGGCATTTCGTTCCACTGGCGGACCCAGCCGGTGATCCACGTTTCGCACGATGGCCGGTCCGCCAACTTGCGCACCCGCCTGTTCCAGCCGCGCACGGCCAAACCGCCGGTGCCCGGTGCGCCTGCCTCGGGCCTGCTGAACAACACCATGAACGCCGGGATGTACCCCAATGACCAGGCGGTGCTGGAAAACGGCATCTGGCGGCTGTGGAGCCTGACGATCGACGAACATTATATGTCGATGAACAACTGGCGCGATGGCTGGCACGGGGTGAAGCCGGTCCCGCCGGGCCAGGGCGCGGGGCAAAGCCCGCTGGTCACCCGGTACCCGCCGGACATACTGATGACCACGATGGGCCGCCGGGCAGAACATTTCCGCGGCGGCACCGGAGTGACGCTGCAATGGCCGGACATCCTGCCGATGTGGTTCCATTACAAGAACCCCGTCAGCGGCCGCGTGCCGGAACTGTACTGGCCCGACAGCTTCCCCAGCCTGCTGCTGCCGCAAAGCCGGCTGATCGCCAACGGGTACCAGATGCCGCCCAACGGCCCGGAACAGGATGGCATCCAGATCGAACTGGTGCCGCCGGAAGCCAATGTGATGGAGGCCGACGCCAAGTGAGCGCCGATCCGCTGTTCGACCTGTCGGGCAAGGTCGCCCTCGTCACCGGCGGGTCGAGCGGCATCGGCACGATGATCGCCCGCGCGCTGGTACGGCGCGGGGTGCGGACTTACATTTCCGGGCGCACTGCCAGCGCGATTGATTCCGTCGCCGGCCAGATCGCGGCAGAGGAAGGCGGCC
>JBARAF010000118.1:0-2371 GCA_049791695.1 Croceibacterium sp. | reverse complement strand
GCCACCGGGTTCCAGCCGCTGGGCCTGTGGCCTGTGGCACTGGCGGCCATGGCGGCATTCATGGCCCTGCTGGGCCGGGCGCCCGATGCCCGGCGCGCGGCGCTGCTTGGCTGGCTGTTCGGCTGGGCGCATTTCACTTTCGGCAACAACTGGATCGCCACGGCCTTCACCTATCAGGCGAATATGCCCGCGGTGCTGGGCGGGGCGGCGGTGCCGCTGCTGGCAGTTTACCTGGCGATCTGGCCCGCGCTCGCTGCGATGGGGGCCTGGGCACTGGCCTGTGGCGGCCTGAACGACCGCGGGCTGGGCTGGCCCTTGGTATTCGGCTTTGCCGGGTGCTGGACGGTCAGCGAACTGCTGCGCGCAGCGGTGTTTTCCGGCTACGCGTGGAACCCGTTCGCGATGGTCCTGCTCGGACCGTTCGACCGGCCGGGGTTGGCCGCGATTTCCCCGTGGACCGGCACTTATGCCTTGTCAGGATTGGCGGTGCTGCTGGCGGGGGCCTTCGCCGTGGCGCTGTCGGCGCGGCGGTACTGGCCCGCGCTGGCAGGTGCGGTGCTGCTGGCAGCGGGCATGATGTTGCCAGCCCCTGCCGAAAAGCCCGGCACCTTGCCATTCACCCTGGTCCAGCCGGACCTGCGGCAGGACGTGGTCAACGATCCGCTGTACTACGACGCCAACTTTGCGAAGCTCGCGCGCTATTCCCTGCCGCGGGGCGTGGATGGCCAGAAGCGGCTGGTGCTGTGGCCGGAGTCGGGCCTCGCCGATTACCTGCGGCCCGGTTACCCGCAGCGCTTTTATGACCGGATGACGGCGCTGGGCGATCCTGAACTGGCCCGCCGTCGGATTGGCCGGATCATCGGACCCGGCGCCCTGTTGCTGACTGGCGCGGTCGATCTGGAACTCAGTCAGGGTCGCGCGGTCGGCGCTTACAACGCGGTCACTGCCGTGGCCGCTGACGGCGCGATTCGGGGCGGTTATGCCAAGGCGCACCTGGTGCCTTATGGCGAATACCTGCCGATGCGCTGGCTGCTGGAACCGATCGGCATCAGCCGCCTGGTGCCCGGTGCCATCGATTTCCTGCCCGGCCCCGGCCCGCGCACGCTGGACCTGGCCGCGCATGGGCGGGCAGCGGTGCAGATCTGCTATGAAATCGTCTTTTCCGGCGAAGTGGTGAACCGGCGCGATGCGCGGCCGGATTACATCTTCAACCCGTCCAACGATGGCTGGTTCGGCAGCTTCGGCCCGCCGCAGCACCTGGCCCAGGCCCGGCTGCGCGCGATCGAGGAAGGGCTGCCGGTCCTGCGCTCCACCACCACCGGGATCAGTGCGGTGATCGATGCCCACGGGGTTGTCCGTCAGCACTTGCCGATGCACCGTGCCGGGCGGATCGACGGGCTGGTACCGCCTGCCCTGCCACCCACCCTGTTCGCCCGCATGGGCCACGTGCTGGCCTTTGCCTGGGCCTTGATTTTCTTCCTCCTGGCGCTTGTTGCCCTGCGGCATCGCGCCCGGTAGGTAGGCCGCCGGATCATCTCTCTCCACTTTTCACGGAGTCACCATGCGTCAGAACTACCTGTTCACCTCCGAAAGCGTATCCGAAGGCCATCCCGACAAGGTCGCGGATCAGATCTCCGATTCCATCGTCGATCTGTTCCTGTCCAAGGATGCCGAAGCGCGCATCGCCTGTGAAACGCTGACCACCACCCAGCTGGTCGTGCTGGCGGGCGAAATCCGCTGCAAGGGCGTGTACGAAAACGGCGAATGGGCCCCTGGCGCACAGGCTGAAATCGAAGCCACCGTGCGCAAGACGGTCCGCGAAATCGGCTACGAGCAGGACGGCTTCCACTGGGAAAAGTTCGAATTCATCAACCGCCTGCACGGCCAGTCCGACCACATCGCGCAAGGCGTGGATGCCGGCCACAACAAGGATGAAGGCGCGGGCGACCAGGGCATCATGTTCGGTTACGCCACCGATGAAACGCCCGACCTGATGCCGGCCACGCTCTATTACAGCCACAAGATCCTCGAACGCATGGCGGCGGACCGTCACTCCGGCGCGGCCCCGTTCCTGGAGCCTGACGCGAAAAGCCAGGTGACCCTGCGTTATGAAGGCAGCCTGCCCGTGGCCGCCACCGCCGTGGTCGTTTCCACCCAGCACGCGCCGGGCTATGACGAAGGCGCGAAGGAAGCCGAACTTCACGCATACGTGAAGAAGGTCGTGGCCGACGTGATCCCGCCGGTGCTGCTGCGCGAAACCGAATATCACATCAACCCGACCGGCAGCTTCGAAATCGGCGGCCCCGATGGCGATGCCGGCCTGACCGGGCGCAAGATCATCGTCGATACCTACGGCGGCGCGGCCCCGCAT
>JBARAF010000117.1:0-12884 GCA_049791695.1 Croceibacterium sp. | reverse complement strand
AGCCTGCGCCCCAGCGCATCGACTTGGGCCAGGGGAAGGCACGGATGATCGCCGGGATCGCCTCGGCCAGCACGGCCTTCACCGCGCGGCCCGGCTTTTCAACCACGGCGAAGAACACGCCGTCACGGTCTTCCAGCTGGTCCACGGTCAGGCCGGTCTTGCGCAGGAACCCTTCCAGCGCCTGCGGCGGGGCAGAACTGCGCGGGCCTTTGGTTTCTTCACGCACGGCCTCTGTCGCCAGCGGCAGGTCATGGGCAATCAGCGCGAGGCGACGCGGGGTGGACCAGACGGTCAGCTGCCCCACGGTGACGCCCGCCGCGCTCATTTGCGCACGGAACAGCTTTTCCAGATCGGCGCGGGCACCGGCCTGCATCCGGGCGGGGATTTCCTCGCAACGAAGCTCCAGCAGGAAGTCGCTCATGCCGTCCACTCCGGATATTTCACGGCCCAGCCCGCCTTTTCCTTCTCCATGTGCGCTTCGCACGCGCCCCGGGCGAGATCGCGAACGCGGCCCATGTAACTGGCGCGTTCCTGCACCGAGATCACGCCGCGGGCCTGCAACAGGTTGAACAGGTGGCTCGCCTCGATCGCCTGCTCATAAGCGGCAATCGGCACCCCTGCGGCCAGCGAGCGCTGGCATTCAGCCTCAGCCCGGCGGAAGCCTTCAAACAGGCTTTCAGTATCGGCGACCTCGAAGTTCCACTTAGACATCTGTTTCTCGCTTTCGAGGAACACCTCGCCATATGAAACGCCGCGGCCGTTGAAATCGAGATCGTACACGTTGTCGACGTTCTGGATGTACATCGCCAGCCGTTCGAGGCCGTAAGTCAGTTCCCCGGCCACCGGCTTGCAATCGAACCCGCCCATCTGCTGGAAATAGGTGAACTGCGTCACTTCCATCCCGTCGCACCAGACTTCCCAGCCCAGCCCCCAGGCACCCAGCGTGGGGCTTTCCCAGTCATCTTCCACGAAGCGGATGTCGTGCTTCAGCGGGTCGATGCCGATCACTTCCAGGCTTTTCAGGTACAGTTCCTGGAGGTTTTCCGGGCTCGGCTTCAGGATCACCTGGTACTGGTAATAGTGCTGCAACCGGTTGGGATTTTCGCCGTAACGGCCATCGGTCGGGCGGCGACACGGCTGCACGAAAGCGGCGTTCCACGGCTCCGGGCCCAGCGCGCGCAGCGTGGTCGCCGGGTGGAACGTGCCCGCGCCCATGCGCATGTCGTAAGGTTGCAGGATCAGGCAGCCCTGCGCGCTCCAGTAATCGTGGAGGGCCAGGATCATGTCCTGGAAGCTCTTTTTCGGCTCTCTCGTCATCGTTGGCGGCCATGGCTCATGCCCCGAAAAGCGTCAATGCCAAGTGGGCCGTAAGCAAGCATGACTGGCAAAATGTCAGGTAGTGTTGACATGGTCAGCGTATCGCGACATTATGTCATGCATACCTGACACAATGTCAGGATGGAGCGACTATGAACAACCGTCTCAAGGTGTTGCGCGCAATGCGGGACTGGAGCCAGGCCGAACTGGCCCTGCGGCTCGACGTATCACGCCAGGCGGTCAACGCCATCGAGACGGGCAAGCACGATCCGTCGCTGCCGCTCGCGTTCCGCATCGCCCGCCTGTTCGAACTGCCGCTGGAGGAGATTTTCGATGATGCACAAGGCTGACCGAACCCTGCTCATTGCCCTGGCGACAGGCGCGCTGCTTGGGGCCAGCTGGCTGGCCTTGTCGCCCGCCGCCTCTGCCGCGCCCGAGCATGGCCGCATCGCCGCGCCGATGGTGCCCGTGCCCGTGCCCGTTCAGGTGCTGGTGCTCGCCCCCCTTGCCTGATCCTTTTGCCGAGGAACCCGACATGCCGACATCCATCAATTCCGAACACGACCACGAGCCAACCCGCCGACAGCAAGTGGCCAGGTTTGCCGCGGGTTTCGTCATGATCACCGGGCTGGCGATGGCCGCCGGGATGGCTTCCGTAGCCTTGAAGAAGCACTGGACGATGGAACTGGCCATTGCCGCGCTGGTAATGCTGGCCATTGCCGGACTGGCCGGGATGGTTTTCCGGCGGCTGCAACGGATTACCGACGGCGGCGTTGTGGGCACGCGGGAGAAACGGGCGCGGTCGATGTTCAGCACATCGCTGGTGATCGGCGGCGGCCTGGGCCTGCTGCTGGCCGCCGGATCGATCCAGATTGACGATCCCTTGTACCTGTACAGCGACAAGCCCATTCCGGCGGCCATTGCCGCGCTGGCACTGGCGGTATGGCTGGTGCTGGTCCCGCTGGTGTCGTGGCGCTGGTGGCGCAACATCGATGAACACGAAGTGCGGGCTTATTCCTTCGGCGGAATGACGGCACTTTATGCGTACTTCTTCATCACGCCTGCATGGTGGGTGGCTTTTCGCGGTGGTTTCGTGCCCGAACCGCAACACATGGCGATCTTTCTGGCGGTGAGTGTGCTCTGGTCCATCGCGTGGATGTGGCGCAGACACCGTTGATCGCATATCAGCCACGGTCGATCGAACCCGGGATATAGCAATGAGTCTCAAGCGCCTGTTTGCCTCCTCTGCCGCGGCCTTGTCGCTGGCGCTTGCCGGCTGCGCCGGGGACGGCATCTATTCGGCCCCGCCCCAGGGCATGGCGGCAGGCCCGGCGCTGTGGGCGGTGAGCGACAAGGACACCACGATCTACCTGTTCGGCACGGTCCATGCGCTGCCCAAGGACAAGCAGTGGTTCGATGCCCGGCTGGAACGCGCCTGGGATGCGTCCGACGAATTCGTGACCGAAATCGACGTGTCGCAGGTCGGATCGTCGGGCCAGGCACTGGCCTCGGCCGCTGCCCTGGCCGATGGCCAGAACCTGCGCCAGCTGATGACGCCGGATAACCGCAAGCAGTTCGAAGAAGCGCTGGTCACACTGGGCCTGCCGGTGGAAGCGCTGGACAAGGTGGAACCCTGGTACGCCAGCATCACCCTGTCGCTGCTGCCGCTGCTGCGCACCGGATACAGCCCCGACAGCGGGGTGGAACAGAACCTCGGCGGCAGGGCGAACACCAAGCGGCGCGATGCGCTGGAAACGGTGCAGGATCAGGTCAACCTGTTCGACCAGATGCCGATGGACGCGCAGCTCGCCTTCCTCGACCAGACGGTGGAAGCCCTGCCCAAGGCATCGACCTCGCTCGACCTGATGGTGGCCCAATGGGCCAAGGGTGATGCCGCGCAACTGGCCCGGCTAATGAATTCGGAACTGACCGATCCGCTGTTGCGTGACCGGCTGCTGATCAACCGCAATGCCAAATGGGCAGTGTGGCTGGACCAGCGGATGGACCAGCCCGGCACCGTGTTCGTGGCTGTTGGCGCGGGCCATCTGGCCGGGGCCGGCAGCGTGCAGGACCAATTGCGCAAGCGGGGCATCAAGGTCCGCCGCATCTGGCAGTGATGCCGGTTCGGCGCGCCGCGCGGCTGTTGGCGCTGGCGCTGGCTCAGGTTCTGGCAGGGTGCGGCCAACCTGCGCCCAAACCGCCACCACCCGCCCCCGCGATCTGGCAGGTGACCACACCGGGTGGCCAGCAAGGCTGGCTGTTCGGCACGATCCACGCCCTGCCCGATGGGTATGACTGGCGCACGCCGCAGGTCACGCAGGCGCTGGACCAGTCCGGCGTGCTGGTGTTTGAAGTGGCGAACCTGCAAGACAGCGCCGCCGCCGCGCGCGAATTTGCCGCCCGTTCCACCAGCCCCGGCCTGCCGCCGATCCTCGCCCGCGTACCCGCCACAGATCGCGCGGCACTGGCCGAAGCGCTCGACAATGCGGACATTGCGCCCGCCAGCCTAGCCCGGACGGAAAGCTGGGCTGCCGCACTGCTGCTCGCCAATGCGGCGGCAGACGGCCTGGACAGCGCCAACGGCGTCGACCGCGCCCTGCTGGCGCAAGGGCGGCCGGTCATCGGGCTGGAAAGCTTCGCCCGCCAGTTCGACCTGTTCGACCGGCTGACCCCGCAGGACCAGTCCGTGCTGCTGGTCGAAGCCGCCAGGGAAACAGATGGGGCGGACGAGGAAACGGAGCTGGCCCGCGCCTGGCTGCGGGGCGACATCGCCCGGCTGGAACGCGAGGACAAGACCGGCATCCTGGCCGATCCGGAACTGCGCGCAGCATTGCTGGTGGGTCGCAACCGGGACTGGGCGGCGCGCATCGCCCCCCTGCTCGACCAGGGGCGCCGTCCGTTCGTGGCGGTGGGTGCCGGGCATATGCTGGGGCCGGACGGCCTCCCCGCCCTGCTCGCCGCGCGCGGGTACCGGGTGGAGCGGCTTCGCTAGTACTTGCCATCGCCGGGCATTGCCCGTAAGGGCCCGCGCTTCCCCTCATGGTCATCCCTGGAGGCGTGGCGGGAAGAACACCAATGCAAATCGAAAGGCCAGTACCATGAGCGATGCTCTGAACCTGCCCGCCGAGCTGCGCGAACGGGCTGGCAAGGGAGCCTCCCGTGCTCTGCGCCGCGACAGCCGGGTTCCCGCGGTTATTTACGGCGGAAATGAAGAACCGACCACCATTCACGTCGAAGAAAAGCTGCTGATGAAGCTGCTGATGACGGGTCACTTTTTCAATTCCATCATCACCATCGAGCTGGACGGCAAGACCCTGCGCACCCTGCCCAAGGACGTTGCGCTGCACCCGGTCACCGACCGTCCGCTGCACGCCGATTTCCTGCGCCTGTCGGCCGATCACAAGGTCCACGTGGCCGTGCCGGTCGTGTTCGCCAATGAAGAAGCCAGCCCGGGCCTGAAGCGCGGTGCGGTGCTGAACATCGTGCGCCACGAACTGGAACTGATCTGCGACCCGGAACTGATCCCGAGCGAAATCGTGATCGACGTTACCGGCAAGGACGTGGGCGATTCGATCCACATCAGCCACGTGACCCTGCCGGCCGGTTCGGCCAGCGCGATCACCGACCGCGATTTCACCATCGCGACCATCGTTGCTCCGTCGGGCATGCGCTCGTCGGATGCCGAAGCGGCTGAAGCCGAAGCCGAATAAGCTTCGCCAAGCGAACAAACGAAGCGCCGGTCCGCAGCTGCGGTGCCGGCGCTTTGCTTTTTCCGCACCCCGGAATTAGGACACGCGCCATGCAACTGTGGGCAGGCCTCGGAAATCCCGGACCGCAATATGCGCTGCACCGGCACAATGTCGGCTTCATGGCGCTGGATGTGATCGCGGACATGCACGGCTTCGGCCCGGTGCAGAAGAAATTTCAGGGCTGGCTGCAGGAAGGGCGGATCGGTGGGCAGAAGGTCCTGCTGCTGAAACCCGCCACATTCATGAACGAAAGCGGCCGTTCGGTGGGTGAGGCGCTGCGGTTCTACAAGCTGGACGTGGACGCGCTGACCGTGTTCCATGACGAGCTGGACCTGGCCCCGTTCAAGGTCAAGGTGAAGACCGGCGGCGGCACTGCCGGGCACAACGGCTTGCGCAGCATCGACCAGCATCTGGGGCCGGACTTCCGCCGCATTCGCATCGGCATCGGCCATCCGGGGCACAAGGACCGGGTGACCGGCCACGTGCTGGGCAATTACGCCAAGGCCGAAATGGATCCGCTGACAGATATGCTGGGCGCGATTTCCGCCGAAGCGGAATGGCTGGCCAAGGGCGATGATCCGCGCTTCATGAGCGAGGTCGCCCTGCGGTTGCAGGACTGACGCGCTGGCCAATCGGCCACCTGGCGGCTAAGGGCCGCGCAATTCATTTTACGAGGATATTTCCATGGGTTTCCGTTGTGGCATCGTCGGCCTTCCCAACGTCGGCAAGTCGACCCTGTTCAATGCCCTGACGGAAACGCAGGCGGCACAGGCGGCCAACTATCCGTTCTGCACGATCGAACCGAACGTCGGCAATGTCGGCGTGCCCGATCCGCGGCTGGAGCAACTGGCCAGAATCGCGGGCAGCCAGAAGATCATCCCGACCCAGCTCGGCTTCGTCGACATCGCGGGCTTGGTGCGCGGCGCCAGCAAGGGCGAAGGCCTGGGCAACCAGTTCCTCGGCAACATCCGCGAAGTGGACGCCATCGTCCACGTGCTGCGCTGTTTCGAAAATGACGACATTCAGCACGTCGACAACAAGGTGGACCCGATCTCCGACGCGGAAACGGTTGAAACCGAACTGATGCTGTCAGACCTCGACAGCCTGGAAAAGCGCGTGCCCGCCGCCCAGAAGAAAGCCGCGCAGGGTGACAAGGAAGCCAAGATCCAGGCTGCCGTCCTCGGCCAGGCGCTCGACCTGCTGCGCGAAGGCAAGCCCGCCCGGCTGACCAAGCCGGCTGACGAGGAAGAACTGCGCGTGTTCAAGCAGGCGCAGCTGCTGACTTCCAAGCCGGTGCTGTATGTCTGCAATGTGGAGGAAGAAGCCGCCGCCGAAGGCAACGCCTTTTCCGCCCGCGTGTTTGAAAAGGCCAAGGCCGAAGGCGCCAATGCCGTGATCGTTTCCGCCGCCATCGAAAGCGAACTGGTGGGCATGGATGCGGACGAACGGCTGGTCTTCCTGGAAGAAATGGGCCTGCACGAAACCGGCCTCGCCCGCGTGATCCGCTCGGGCTATGACCTGCTGCACCTGATCACTTTCTTCACCGTGGGGCCGAAGGAAGCGCGCGCCTGGACTGTCCATGTCGGCGCCAAGGCCCCGCAGGCAGCGGGCGAAATCCACACCGATTTCGAACGCGGCTTCATCCGCGCAGAAACCATCGCCTTTGACGATTACATCGCCCTTGGTGGTGAAGCGGGTGCGCGCGATGCGGGCAAGCTGCGGCAGGAAGGCAAGGAATATGTCGTGCAGGACGGCGACGTGCTGCACTTCAAGTTCAACGTCTGATCCCAAACAAAACGGCGCGGAAGGCCGAAACCTTCCGCGCCGCTGTCAGCCCATCAGGCCGGGCCTGATCAGGCAGCCGGCTTGGTGTTGATGTAAGTCGTCCACATTTCAGCGATCGGCGCGCGTGCACCGGTCACCTTGGCGAAGCTGGCCTTGGCCTCTGCACCCTTGCCCTGGCGAGCCTGGGCAATGCCGAGGCGGGTCAGCGCCACGTTGACGTCGGGCACGCCCTTTTCAACCGCCAACGCGTACATCGCTTCAGCCTGGGCCCAGTCACCCATCGACAGGTAGACGTCGCCCGCGTTCTGGGCGGCGTTGCCCTTGGCCGCGGTGCGCGCTTCCTTGGAATAGGAAGCGGCTTCGGTGGCCTGCGAGGCGAGGCGGCTGTCCACCACCCGCTTCACTTCCTTGTAGTAATCTTCGGTAGTGGTGAACACGCCAGCTGCCACGGCAGCATCGAGCACGCGCTTCACTTCACCCGACATAATGCGGGGATCGGCGGTTTCGGCGTACATCGAAAATTCGCTGCGGGTCGTCAGCGCGCCGGTGTCCAGCATCAGGCGCAGCAGATCGAGCTGGGCCTGCGGGTCGAAATCGTTGACCGCGCCGACCACCTGCAGGCCTTGCGTCCAGGTCTTCTGGCTGGGGTTGCTGGAAATCAGCAGCCCCGACCAATGCGTGGCGGCGGGGGCCAGATCGGCTTCATAAGCCATCTTCACGCCGCGCAGCAGCCATGCGTCCGGCACCGGCTTGCCCGCTGCCTGGAACTTCTTGATCGCCCCTTCGAGGTAATCGAGGCCCTGCTGGGTCTGGTTTTCCGCGAAATAGCTTTCGGCGATCAGCGCTTCCGGGCTGGCTTCGCTGTAACCGGCAGCGGCCGCTGCTTCGAGCGCCTTGCGCGCAGCGGCGAAATCCTTCGCCGCATAAGCGAGGTTGCCAACGAAGAAGTTGAACTGGCCGACTCGTTCCGGGGCGACCTTGCCGCTGGCCAGCATCAGTTCCAGGCCCTGGCGCTGGAAAGACTGGTCATTCAGCTTGTTGCCCAGGATCAGCACCAGATTGCCCGCGGCATTGCGGTCATCTTCGTTCTTGATCGCGGCCATCAGCGCGGGCAGCTGCGGCTTGACCGAAGCGTAATCAGCGCCTTCAGCGTTCACGATGTCCGCCAGCGGCTTGTAAACCTTGACGAATTCCTTGGAATACTTCGGGCCCTGCTGCGCCATCGCGGGCACTGCAGTCAGGGCGGTGGCGGCCACGGCCGAGCCACCCAGGGCAAGCGCCATGACGAAGGCGGAAACGGGGTTGGTCATGCGACGCATCGATATTCTCTCCATTGGGTAATGCCGGCGACTGGACAGGTAAGCCTTTGCCGCCGCCATTGCAGCGCAACTTCTTTTAATGCAACGCCGCAGCTAGGGCCACGGGGCTGAATAGCGATTGAACCGCATTTTGAATGGTATTTCGGGGCCGCTGGGCGCGGCGTTTGCGAAATGTGGATAAAGACCCCATCTAAACCCCCTGCATCCCTCCTTTGCTGGCCTGCTGCCCGCCTATGGCCTAGGGTCCCCGGCCACGCAGGCTGTTATTCATACAAGACGGGCGAACCGCGCGAGTGACCGATATTATCGATACCCCCACCCCGGCTGGTCCGGGCGAAGAATACGAACGCATCGACATCGTCGATGAGATGAAGACGAGCTATCTCGATTACGCGATGAGCGTGATCGTGTCCCGCGCGCTGCCCGATGTGCGCGACGGGCTGAAGCCGGTTCATCGCCGCATCCTGTGGTCGGCTTACGAAAACAATTACGTGTGGAACCGCCCGTTCCGCAAATCCGCGCGCATCACCGGCGACGTGATGGGTAAATACCACCCGCACGGCGACCAGGCGATCTATGACGCACTGGCCCGCATGACCCAGGACTGGTCAATGCGCGTGCCGCTGATCCAGGGCCAGGGCAACTTCGGCTCGATGGATCCAGATCCGCCCGCCGCCCAGCGTTATACCGAAGCGCGCCTGGCCCGCGTAGCCACGGCCCTGCTGGACGATATCGACAAGAACACCGTCGATTTCATCCCGAACTATGACGGTTCGGAACGCGAACCCGCCGTCCTGCCTGCGCGCTTCCCCAACCTGCTGGTCAACGGCGCGGGCGGCATCGCGGTGGGCATGGCTACCAACATTCCGCCGCACAACCTGGGCGAAGTGGTGAACGGCTGCCTGGCCTTCATCGAAAACCCGGAAATCACCAGCGAAGAACTGTTCGAGATCATCCCCGGCCCGGATTTCCCGACCGCGCCGATCATCTTGGGCAGCCACGGCGCACGGTCCGCCTACCTCACCGGGCGCGGGTCGATCCTGCAGCGGTGCCGCCACAAGATCGAAGAAGGCCGGGGCGAACGCCGCTCCATCGTGCTGACTTCGATGCCCTATCAGGTCGGCAAGGCCGGGCTGGTCGAAAAGATCGCGGAAGCGGCCAAGGACAAGCGCATCGAAGGCGTGTCCGACATCCGGGACGAGAGCAACCGCCAGGGCGTGCGCGTGGTTATCGAACTGAAGCGCGATGCGACGGCCGAAGTGGTGCTGAACCAGCTGTGGCGGCACACCCCGGCGCAGTCGAGCTTCCCGGCCAATATGCTGGCAATCCGCAGCGGCCGCCCGGAAACGCTGATGTTGCGGGACATCATCCAGGCCTTCATCACTTTCCGCGAAGAAGTGATCACCCGCCGCACCAAGTTCGAACTGAACAAGGCGCGGGATCGGGCCCATATCCTGCTCGGCCTGGTCGTCGCCGTGTCCAACCTGGACGAAGTGGTGGCGATGATCCGCAGTTCGCCCAACCCGGCTACGGCGCGGGCGCGGCTGCTGGCCAAGGAATGGCCGATCGGTGAAATCGCCCCCTACCTCAGCCTGGTCGAAGCGATCGAGGACAATGGCGGGGCCGCCGATGGCAGCTATCGCCTGTCCGAAGTGCAGGTGAAGGCGATCCTCGACCTGCGCCTGCACCGCCTGACGGCGCTCGGTCGCGACGAAATTGGCGACGAATTGAAGATCCTCGCCACCGCGATTGCCGAATACCTGGCGATCCTGGGTGACCGCGCGCGGCTCTATGCCGTGATGCGCGAGGAACTGGAAGAAATCCGCCACCTTTATGCCACCCCGCGCCTGTCCGAAATCGCGCCGGCCTGGGATGGGCTGGACGATGAAGACCTGATCGAACGGGACGAGATGGTCGTCACCGTGACGCTGGACGGCTACATCAAGCGGACCCCGCTTTCCACTTTCCGCGCCCAGAACCGGGGCGGCAAGGGCCGGTCCGGCATGGCGACCAAGCAGGAAGACGCGGTCAGCGAAATGTTCGTGACCAGCACCCACAATCCGGTGCTGTTCTTCTCCACCGCCGGCAAGGTGTACCGCCTGAAGGTATGGAAGCTGCCGGAAGGCGGGCCCAGCACCCGTGGCCGTCCGATCATCAACCTGCTGCCCGCGCTGGACGATGGCGAAACCATTGCCACCGTGCTGCCGCTGCCGGAAGATGAAACCACCTGGGGCGCGCTGAGCGTGGTCTTTGCCACGGCGAAGGGCAATGCCCGCCGCAACAGCATGGATTCGTTCGCCAACATCCCCAGCAATGGCAAGTTTGCCATGCGCTTTGACGAAGGCAGCGAAGATCGCCTGATCGGCGTGGCGCTGCTGGATGCGGGCGATGACGTGCTGCTGGCCACCCGCGCGGGCAAGGCGATCCGTTTTGCCGGCGACGACATCCGCGAATTCCAGAGCCGCACCAGCACCGGCGTCCGTGCGATGACGCTGAAGGGCGATGACGAGGTGATCTCGCTGTCGATCCTCCACCGCGTCGGCACCGATGCCGAAGAACGCGAACAATACGTCAAGTTCGCCCCGTGGAAGCCGGAACGCGAAGGCGAACCGACGCTGACTGCGGAACGGATGGCCGAACTGCAGGAACGCGAACAGTTCATCCTGACGGTCTGCGCCAATGGCTATGGCAAGCTGTCCAGCGCCTACGAATATCGCCGCACCGGGCGCGGAGGCCAGGGCATTACCAACATCGACAACATTGGCCGCAACGGCCCGGTTGTCGCCAGCTTCCCGGCCACCCGTGCCGATCAGCTGATGCTGGTAACCGATCAGGCCAAGCTGATCCGGATGTCGCTGGAAACGCTGCGGGTGATCGGTCGCGGCAGCGCCGGGGTGCGCCTGTTCAACGTGGCTGACAACGAACACGTGGTCAGCGCCGTGCGCCTTGACGAGGAAGAAGCGCCTGAAAACGAGGCTGAGGAAGCCGTGGCCGAGGAAATGATCGCCCGCGTGACGGACGAAGTCGCGGTTCAGGGTGATGCCGGGACCGAGGAAAGCGACGACGAATAGAATCGGCGCCGCACGGTTCCGCCCGACAAGGCGCTCCGTGCGGCCCGGCTACCTACCCGATCAATGCAGCGTGCGGCCGTTGCTGCGCACCAGCTTCAACTGCGGATCGCGCTTGCGGATGGTCTTGACCAGCCCGGTCGCGACCAGGAACTGGCCGAGGTAATAGATCGGCCAAACCAGCACGGCCGGAACGTCGCTCCCGGCCAGCGGGCCGATCCCTGCCGTTGCCAGCAGGTCCGCCAGGACGATCAGCAGGGCCCCTGCCCCAACCTGGACTCGGGGGAAAGTACTGCTCCACGCAGCCGCCGCCATCGCGCCCGTCGCCAGGGCATAAAACGCCCGCCCCTGTCCGCCACCGGTGGATTCCGCCAGCAGGAACGTGACCACGGCCGGCCCCAGCAGCAGGACCGTGATGACTGCCTTTTCCAGCGCCGTACGGGCACCGCGCGGGTGCTGGATGTAAATCCCCAGCGCCAGCAGGTTGAAGGCAAAGTACAGCAGGATGCCAATCGCCGGTTCCAGTTCAACCAGCATGTCGCCCAGCGCCGCCAGCCCGAATGCCACCGCCATCAACCGCGCATCGCCACTTTCGTGACGCAGCCACAGCCATGCCGCCAGCAGCCCGACCGCAGCCCCTTTCAACGGAATCAGGAACAGTTCGGGATAGTGGCCACCGTTTAGGTAGAACCACACCAGCGCCGCCGCGATGCTGGCAATCAGGAAAGGTCGCTTCTGGATCAGGGCACGCTTGGGCATGGCGCCTCCTTGACGCGAGTGGCGCGGCAGAGCAAGCGCCAGCCCTATGGCACACGACATCCACATCATCGGCGGCGGCCTTGCTGGCAGCGAAGCCGCCTGGCAACTGGCCCGGCGCGGGGTGAAAGTCCGACTTTCGGAAATGCGTGGAGGGGGCGACATGACCCCGGCCCACCAAACCGACGGGCTGGCGGAACTGGTCTGCTCCAATTCCTTCCGCTCCGACGACAGTGAGAAGAACGCGGTCGGCCTGCTGCATGATGAAATGCGGCGGCTGGATTCGCTGGTGATGCGCGCGGGCGAAGTGGCGCGCGTGCCGGCCGGGTCCGCGATGGCAGTGGACCGCGACCTGTTCAGCGCCGAAGTGCAAAAGGCACTGGAAGCGCACCCGAACATCGAAATCGTCCGCGAACGGATCGACGCCCTGCCGGCCGAAGGGCCGACCATCGTCGCCACCGGCCCGTTGACCGCCGCCGCGCTGGCGCAAAGCATCGTCGGCGCCACCGGGGCCGACCGGCTGGCGTTCTTCGATGCCATTGCCCCCATCGTCCACCGCGACAGCATCAACATGGACGTGTGCTGGATGGCCAGCCGCTGGGACAAGGGCAGCGGGGTCGAAGGCGACGGCAAGGATTACATCAACTGCCCAATGACCAGGGAGCAGTACCTCGCCTTCCACCAGGGCCTGATCGACGGCGAAAAGGGCGAGTTCAAGGAATGGGAGGCCAACACCCCCTATTTCGATGGCTGCATGCCGATTGAAGTGATGGCCGAACGCGGGGTGGAAACGCTGCGTTTCGGGCCGATGAAGCCGGTAGGGCTGGATAACCCCCACTGGGCCACGCCGGAACATCCCAACGGCCGCTGGCCCTATGCCGTGGTTCAGC
>JBARAF010000116.1:0-11851 GCA_049791695.1 Croceibacterium sp. | reverse complement strand
ACATGGAATGCCCGGCTGGCAAAGACGAAGGCAGACCCACACCCATAGATTTCCTGCCCTACTTGTCCGGCCGGCTGGCCATCGACGTACAGGTCCTCCACCGGGAACGAGAGCGCCCGGTCTACATTCCTCTGGGTCCGATTGTGCCTCGCGGCATCGGTTGGCTAGGGGGCACCCGAACGCGGCAATGGAACTTATTCTGCAATGGGTAATTGTCCCCGGTGGGCAAAAGCGGACGCGTTGCATGGCTGGGTGTAGCGGTCCCGCTCCACAAGGGAGAACGAAGTGGGGGCTGACCTTAATTCCGACAACTGTGCGCTACTGCGCGAGAATCTTATCGCGGCGCTCCGCAAGCTACGCGAAGGTGATTTCACCGTCCGCCTGGACCTCGAGTCACGTGACCCAAGTGACCGTGAGATCGCCAAGCTGTTCAATCAGGTGGTCGGTCTTAACGAGAGCATTGCCGAAGAATTTCATCGTGTAGCGCGCGTGGTCGGCAAGGAAGGTGAGATCATTAATCGGGCCCAGGTGAAGGGCGCCGCGGGCGGTTGGCAGGTCAAGCTCGACGCGGTTAACGAGCTGATCGACGACATGGTCCAGCCGATAACCGAAGTTGCGCGAGTGATCGGTGATGTGGCCAAAGGTGATCTGTCGCAACACATGACCGTCGAGATTGACGGACGTGGGCTAAGGGGCGAATTCCTGCGCATCGGCAAGGTGGTGAACACCATGGTCGACCAGCTCGGCTCGTTCGCCAGTGAAGTAACCCGCGTGGCGCGCGAAGTCGGCACCGAGGGTAAATTGGGTGGACAGGCGCAGGTCAAGGGCGTCGCAGGAACCTGGAAAGACCTGACCGAAAACGTCAACCTGATGGCCGACAATCTCACCGGCCAGGTCCGCAACATTGCAGAAGTGACTACTGCGGTTGCGAGAGGCGATTTGTCAAAAAAGATCACGGTCGACGTGAAGGGCGAAATCCTCGAACTGAAGAACACCATCAACACGATGGTGGACCAGCTTAACGGTTTTGCTTCGGAAGTTACTCGCGTGGCGCGCGAAGTGGGTACCGAGGGCAAGTTGGGCGGACAGGCCGAGGTACCCGGCGTCGCAGGGACCTGGGCAGACCTCACTGACAACGTCAACCTGATGGCAGCCAACCTCACCGGGCAGGTCCGTAACATCGCCGAGGTAACCACCGCAGTGGCGCGCGGCGACCTGTCCAAGAAGATCACTGTGGAAGTGCGCGGCGAGATCGCCGAGCTGAAGAACACCATCAACACCATGGTCGATCAGCTCAACTCGTTCGCATCCGAAGTGTCGCGCGTGGCGCGCGAGGTCGGCACCGAAGGTCGGCTTGGCGGCCAAGCGCAGGTCGAAGGGATTGGCGGCATCTGGAAAGATTTGACCGACAACGTGAACGAACTGGCCGCCAACCTTACCGGTCAGGTCCGTAACATCGCCGAAGTCACCACCGCAGTCGCGTTGGGGGACTTATCCAAGAAGATCACCGTCGATGTGAAGGGCGAGATCGCCGAACTGAAGAACACCATCAACACGATGGTGGACCAGCTGAATTCATTTGCCTCGGAAGTGACGCGCGTGGCGCGCGAGGTCGGCACCGAGGGCAAGCTGGGCGGCCAGGCGCAGGTGGAAGGCGTTGCGGGAACCTGGGCTGACCTTACCAGCAACGTCAACGACCTCGCCGCCAACCTCACAGGGCAGGTGCGCAATATCGCCGAAGTCACCACCGCGGTGGCATCGGGCGACTTGTCCAAGAAGATCACCGTCGATGTGAAGGGTGAAATTGCCGAACTCAAGGGCACGATCAACACCATGGTCGACCAGCTCAATTCGTTCGCGTCCGAAGTTACCCGCGTGGCGCGCGAAGTGGGCACAGAAGGCAAGTTGGGCGGTCAGGCCACGGTACCCGGTGTGGGCGGAACGTGGAAGGATTTGACTGATAACGTGAATCTGATGGCGGAAAACCTGACCGGGCAAGTCCGCAACATCGCCGAAGTAACTACCGCGGTGGCGCGCGGCGATCTGTCGAAGAAGATCACCGTTGACGTCAAGGGGGAGATTCTGGAGCTCAAAAACACTGTCAACGTCATGGTCGACCAGCTCAATGGGTTCGCGTCGGAAGTGACGCGCGTGGCGCGAGAGGTGGGTACAGAGGGCAAGCTGGGCGGACAGGCCGAAGTGCCGGGCGTTGGCGGCACGTGGAAGGATCTGACCGACAACGTCAACCTGATGGCCACAAACCTCACCAACCAGGTGCGCGGCATTGCCGATGTCGTCACCGCGGTCGCGCAAGGCAACCTTAACCGCAAGCTTACCTTCGACGCCAAGGGCGAAATCGCTGCTCTTGCAGAGACCATCAACGGCATGATCGAGACGCTGTCGACTTTCGGCGACCAGGTGACGAACATGGCGCGCGAAGTGGGCGTCGAAGGCCGCTTGGGTGGGCAAGCGCGCGTTCCGGGCGCGGCAGGCCTCTGGCGCGACCTGACCGACAACGTAAATCAGCTCGCCGCGAACCTTACCAACCAGGTACGCTCGATCGCCGAAGTGGCGACCGCCGTGACCAAGGGCGACCTGACCCGTTCGATCTCGGTGGAAGCGTTAGGCGAAATGGCTGCGCTCAAAGACAACATCAATGAGATGATCCGCAACCTGAAGGATCAGACGCTCAAGAACGCCGAGCAGGACTGGCTCAAGACTAACCTCGCCCGCTTTTCCCGTATGCTTCAGGGTGAGCGGGACATGGCGACGATCTCGAACCTCATCATGAGCGAGCTCGCGCCCCTGGTGAACGCGCAATACGGCGTGTTCTACGTTGCCAACGACGCCGAGCGGCCAAGCAGCACGCTCGACCTCGTCGCTAGCTACGGAGCTGGCAATCCCGACGAAATGAAGCAGCGATTTGTGCTGCGAGAAGGCCTTATCGGCCAGGCCGCGGCGGACAAGCGCCCCATGCGGCTGGCAAACGTGCCGGGGGATTACATTCGCATCGGTTCAGGACTGGGCAGTGGGCGCCCGGCGCATATCAACATCCTCCCGGCGCTGTTCGAGGACGAGGTAAAGGCGGTCATTGAGCTAGCCAGTTTCGAGGAACTGAACGAGACCCATCACACTTTTCTGACGCAGCTGATGGAAACTGTCGGCATCGTACTCAACACCATCGCCGCAACCATGCGGACGGAGGAGTTGCTCAAGGAATCCCAGCTGCTGACGCAGGAGCTTCAGGCACGTCAGACCGAACTGACGACCAAGCAGGAAGAACTCCACAATACCAACGAGGAGCTGCAGGAGAAGGCGCAGTTGCTCGAGAACGAGAAGCGTCAAGTGGAGGCCAAGAACTTCGAGATCGACATGGCGCGACGCGCGGTCGAAGAGAAGGCTGAGCAGCTCGCGCTCACTTCAAAGTACAAAAGCGAATTCCTCGCCAACATGAGCCACGAGCTGAGGACGCCGCTGAATTCGCTGCTGATCCTGTCGAAGCTGCTGGCGGACAACCAGGACGGCAATCTCAACGCCAAGCAGACGGAATTCGCACGCACGATCCATTCCGCAGGCACCGACCTGCTCAATCTCATCAACGACATTCTCGACCTGTCGAAGGTTGAATCGGGCACCGTTTCGATCGAGCTCGGCGACATGCCGTTGTCATCGCTCCAGCAACACATGGAACGAACCTTCCGCCAATTGGCTTCGGAAAAGGGCCTCAAGTTCGAGGTCAATTTCGCACCCGAGCTTCCGCAGACGATCCATACCGATGAGCAGCGGCTCCAGCAGGTCGTGCTGAACCTCCTGTCGAACGCTTTTAAGTTTACCGTCGAGGGGAATGTGCAGCTCGACGTCGGCATCGCATATTCGGGGTGGAACCCGGCCCATCCGGTGCTGCGCGACGTGACCGAAGCCCTGGAGATTTCGGTCAGCGATACCGGCATTGGTATTCCTGCGGACAAGCACAAGCTGATCTTCGAGGCCTTCCAGCAGGCAGACGGGACAACCAGCCGGAAATATGGCGGCACCGGCCTCGGCCTGTCGATCAGCCGCGAAATCGCGGGCCTTCTCGGTGGCGATCTTCAGGTCCGGTCCAAACTGGGTGAAGGTTCCACCTTCACGCTGTTCCTTCCCTTGCGGACGGCAAACGCGCCGGCCCTGTCTCACCCAGTGGCAAGCGATGTTTTCGCCAAGAGCGAACCGGTTCAGGCGGTAGAGCCCACCGATGACCGCGGCAATTTGGGCAACGATGCGTTCGTACTGATTGTCGAGGATGATCCGAGCTTCGCGTCAATCCTACTGGATTTGGCGCATCATGCGGGGCTGAAGGGAGTGATTTCGCCTACCGGATCGGGGGCTACCGCGATGGCGCGCAAGCTACAGCCCGTGGCGATAACTCTCGACCTCGGCCTAGCCGACATGGATGGCTTCGTGCTGCTGGATCTTCTCCGCAGCGAGCCCGAAACCGCCACCATTCCGACTTACGTGATATCAGGCGGAGATCGGGCAGCGGACGCGCTGAAACTGGGCGCGGCCCAGGTCCTCGAAAAGCCAGTCGAACGCGAACGGCTGTCCGAGCTATTCGGCTCTGTAGCTAATCGAAGGGCGCGCAAGTCCGTGTCGGCGCGTGCCCGGAAAAAGGACGGGAAGCCAAACAGCGAATTGGCGGGCAAGCGTATTCTCATCGTCGATGACGATATCCGGAACATCTATTCCCTCACAAGCGTGCTGGAAGCGCGGGGCGCCGTGGTGCTCCATGCCGAACGCGGACAAGAGGGGATCGACCTGCTCGAAGCGCACCCCGACATAAATGTTGCGTTGATCGACATCATGATGCCCGAAATGGACGGTTACGAAACCATGCGGAAGATCCGCGACAAGCCAAAAATCGCCCACGTCCCGTTGGTCGCGGTCACTGCAAAGGCAATGGTCGGAGACCGTCAGAAGTGTCTCGATGCGGGGGCGAGTGACTATGTGGCGAAACCGGTGGACATCGATGTTCTGATGGCCGTGCTGCGCGTGACCTTCGAGCGCACAAAAATCGGTCGCAAGAATTTTCGTGGCGCTTCCAGGGCGGCAGCATGATTGAGGCACCAACTCTGGCGCGCAAGGCACGCGTACTCGTCGTGGACGACGATGAGCGCAACCTTCTTGCACTATCCGAAGTCCTTCGGCCGATCGCGGAAGTCGTGTGCTCGTCTTCGGGCCGCGATGCGCTTCGCCAACTCCTGCGTGATGATTTCGCGGTGATATTGCTGGACGTGTACATGCCCGATCTCGATGGTTACGAGACCGCCGCCCTGATCCGTCAGCGCCAGCAGGCTGCGCGCATCCCGATCATCTTCCTGTCAGCGGTGAACAAGGAAACTGAGCACCTGATGCGCGGCTACGAAATGGGCGCGGTCGATTATGTGTTTAAGCCGGTCGACCCGATAGTGCTGAAGTCCAAGGTCAGTGTGTTCGTCGATCTGTTCAATACCCATCAAAGGCTGGAAGCGAGCGAGAAGCGCCAAGCCTCGATCCTGCGCGCCCTTCCGATGGCGATCTACGAGGCTACTGAACACGGCGGCGAAATGGTGCGGAAGTTCAGGGGCGGTGATCTGGCACACTTCCTCGGTCGCGAAGCTGAGGCGGTTCAGCGCGGTGAGCGGCAGTGGCACGATTGGGTTCATCCGGAGGACCGATCGCAATTGTTGCGAGAGCCAGAACCGGGCAGCGATAGCGTAACTGTCGAATATCGCTGGATTGGGCCGCAAGGCGTGCGTCACCACATCCTGGACCAGCGCGTCGCGACTGGTGGCGGATCAGGCCCAAGGCGTTGGGCCGGATCGCTGCTTGATATTACTGAGCGCAAAGAGCTCGAGGCGCGGTTGGTCCATGCAGGCAAGCTCGACGCGCTCGGCCAACTGACCGGCGGCGTGGCTCATGATTTCAACAATCTCCTGGCCGCGATGCTCGGGGGGATCAACATACTACAGCGACGGCTCGCGCTCGGAGAGCGTGACCAAGTCATCATAGACCAGATGCGCCACGCAGCCACGCAAGGGACTGAACTGGTTCGACGGATGATGGCCTTTGCACGCCAGCAGGACCTCTCCCCCGGCAGCGTTGATCCGGCAATGCTTTGCGACTCCGTAGCCGGGCTGGTCCATCACGCGCTCGGCCCCAACCTGAAGCTTAATTGGGACTGCCTGAAGGGTGGGCCGAATTTGTTTGCCGACCGTGGGCAACTCGAGCTGGCACTCATGAACCTAATCATCAACGCGCGCGACGCCATGCCCGGCGGGGGCGAAATTTCGGTCGCAATTGAAAGCGTCAAAACTGCCCCAGTGGACAAGCCAATGCTCTGTATTCGGGTTAAAGATACCGGCACGGGTATTCCTGACGGAATCCTCGCCAAGGTTACCGAACCATTCTTCACCACCAAAAACGTGGGCAAAGGTACCGGACTTGGATTGTCGATGGTTTCCGGTTTCGCGCACCAGTCCGGAGGCGAACTCCGTATCCAGAGCACGTTGGGAACAGGCACAACGATAGAAATGATTCTGCCCGCCACCGAAGCTGCACCTTCCGAGGACGTGGGGCCGGAGCAACCGGGGCTGGAGTGGATCCAAGGCAAGATGCTCTTGCTGATCGACGACGACGATGCGGTCCGCACTGTCCTTACCGAGCAGTTTCGCGACGCCGGCGGAATAGTGGAAGATTTCGCCAGCGGTAATGCTGCGTTGGCTGCAATCGAGCAGACCGAACAGGCCTATGACTTTATCCTGAGCGATTTTGCGATGCCGGGTATTGATGGGCTTGAGACCCTGAAACGCCTACGCAAGCTGGCGCCGGGTGCCGTGACTGCGCTGATGACCGGAAATGCCGACGATGCGAGGCTTTTGAAGGATCCCGGTGTACCAGTTTTTCGAAAGCCACTTAATCTCAAGACGCTGGCAAACACCTTTGCAGGTTCTGTCAGAGAAAATGAACCGCTGGCAAAGTGAGGGCGGCTCGTTAAGGCGAGCTGATCTGCCGGGGCGCACAATTGAGACGGTGCTGTCAAAGCTAATGCACCTGATTGAAAAGTGTGTGGGCGAGGGTAGGGCGCTGCCATGCCCAGACCCCGCAAGCCAACCGCCCCGTTCCGCTACTTCAACTCGTCGCCCGAAGTCATTCGGCTCGTGGTGATGATGTATGTCCGGTTCCCGCTGAGCCTGCGGAACGTCGAGGATCTCTTGTTTGAGCGGGGGATCGATATTTGCCACGAGACTGTGCGGCTCTGGTGGACTCGGTTCTGCCCGATGTTCGCCGCTGGTCTTGTCAGATTAAGTTCTGCATGTCGCACTGACGCTCAAACTTGAGATTTCACCCTTCGTCGGCGGACGCAGCATTCCACTCCGCAAAGGCACGGTCTCGGAAGATTCGCATTGTGTTGCGGGAGACCAGGTGACGCTGGATGTTAAAGGTATTGTAGATCGCAGAGTGGGTTGAGGTGAAGCGCTGAGCCTGTCCTTGGGATTTGAATCTCTGCATCTTTCGTTCTCGTCGCCGGACCGGAACATGGGAGTTCTCGGCCCGGCATTCGCCGTGGAAACTTGATGAAAGGTGTCACGGCGACCAGGTTGGAAAGACAGCCCCTTTCGGGAAGGCTGGTGCTCTTCCTGAGCTACGCTGTCCTTGCGAACAGGCCGGGATTTTCACCCGAGACCTCCAGCTTATCAATGTAGTCCTTCCGGCATTCGCCGTGACGCTTAGCTCTATACCTCCGTTTTCTTAACGATTTCAACCCAATTGCGCGTTTCACCCATGGCAAAGCGCGCCATTGCGTCGAACACCGCGTCGGTGAAGCCACCGACATTCATGATGTCTGCACGGTCCTTGGCCTGCGTCGAACCATAGGGCTGGATGTCGATGCAGATCAGCTTTGCGCCCGGGTTGCGGGCTTTTAGCCTGTTCCACTCCGCCATCGTCGCCGTGGCGCCGTGCCGGGAAGGATCGACCCAAGACTGGTTGTCCGAAACGATCACCACCGTATCCACTCGCGCCCGCTCCATGTTGAGCAGCGCCAGCGGAGCCGAGACATTGGTCCCGCCGCCGCCGACCCCGGCAAGCTTTGCCGCATTCACGGCAAGGCGAGCATGGGGATCGAGCTTCAGCTTGACCACGTCCATTTCGAACGGGATTACCCGGGCAGCGCGGTTCCGGCGCAGCACGGCGGCTGCGACCAGCGCGGCGATGTCGATGCAGCGCACCTTCGAGCTGGCACCCTCGCGGTAGCCTGTTGCCGGCGAGCCCATCGAGCCCGAGACGTCGGGGCAGACCACGACCTGGCCTTCAAGCTTTGGCACAGACGCGAGCGATGCTTCGAGCGTGCTTTCAAGCGCTGCTTGCACCGCCAGGGGAACTCCATCACCCACCTGTCCCAGTGCCACCATCAACTGGTACGGCATCGGGCGAACGCGGGCGATGGCCTGCGCATCGGCCAGCCGGGCTGCGACCGCTTCAGTGACCCCGTCCACCGTGAACGCGCCATTGCGCGCCAGCGTGTTGAGGTTCATCCGCAGCGCCTGCCAACCCATCCGAGTGGCAAGTACGCCCCACTGCTCTGCCGAAAGGGGCAAAGCAGTCAGCCATTCAAACGGCACCAGGGGCAGTTCGCCTTGCGGCGCACGCTTCCAGGCCTCGAATGCCGCGATCTCCGCTGGAAGTGCCGCAACGTCATAGGGCTTGCCGATCAGCCAGCCGTAAAACGCGCGCCGCTCTGCCGAGGTCGGCGCCGGGTGGACCATCCTGACGATGTCCGCCAGGCTCGGATCGTTACCGGTCGCGGCCTGCATCAACTGCGCCATCGACGCCTGTTCCAGCCATTCGCGAACAAGCCGCTTCGGCCGTGAACCGAGCGATTTGCGCCCAACCTGGCCTGAACGCATGATCTGCACGAAAGTGCGCAGCATGCGGCCGTTGTCGATCACGCGCTTGAAGGTGCTTACCGACAGGTCCGGATCGGCCGTGGTCAGATAGGCGGCCAGCAAAGCGGGCATATCCTTCATGGCGCCGGAGTTGCGTGAATAGACTGCGCACTTGGCGACCCATTCGGGATCGACATCCTTGGCCGCCAACACGACATCGGCGAGCTGGGTCTCGGCACTGGAGTAGAAACCATCGGCCAGCGTGCCGGTTGCGGCAAGCTGGGCGAGCCTGGCTTCGGGCCCGTAGGCATAGGCAGCTCCGCCTGCCTGGTTGACCGTATCGGCGCGCGGCAAGAACCGCGAAAGCGCCGAAGCGAAAAGACTCTTGTTGGCCATAGTCCAACTCCATGATTTACGGGCAACATGCCCTGCAGTCCTTAATAAATTCACTGGGGGAAATGCACGGCTAGCGTATCGGGAAGGCAGGCTAGGGCGCGGGCATGCCTCGTCCCCGCAGACCTGCCAGCCCGATACGCTACTTCAACTCCTCACCTGAGGTGATCCGCCTGGTGGTGATGATGTACGTCCATTTTCCGCTAAGTCTGCGGAACGTGGAAGATCTGCTGTTCGAACGCGGCATCGATATCTGCCACGAGACGGTGTGCCTGAGGAGGATCAGGTTCGGCCCGATGTTCGCGGCAGATGAACCGCGTTCAAGGCAGGCGGCCAAGAGCTATTCCGCCGAAGGAGCGCGTCTTTCGTAGACAAATATGGTAGCCGTTGCTGTGAGCCCATAAGGCCCCGTGACGCCATCTGCCGGCCAGCTAATATTGAGGATGGCGTGCCACCGGCCCAAGTCCTTCTCAAACAGTTGCATCGTGGCATTGGGCAGAGTCGGAGTAGGTTGCGCCACCCACCCAGACCTTGGATCTTTCAGCGTGGCTAGGGCGATCGCATGGCTTTGCGCTGCGTCGAAGCTGCCGACCCGACAGATGCTCAGCGACTCGGTCAGCAACACATACACTATGCCATCCCCGCCGCTTACGGTCGCCTTGTAGACGTGGGATTTCCGGCTCAGCATGAGCATGTTTACTTTGGCTTCATCGCCCGAGCCGGACATGTAGAAACCACGGCGCGAGAAGGGGCCAACCTCCTCGGATCGCTCGTCTCGGTAGGCACCGGAGTACAGCCCCTCGCAAGCTGCAATACCCTTTTCGAAGGCGACCTCGGCGGAAGGGAATACGATCTGTCCGGAGCGGTCCGTCTCCGGAGCGACAGCGGCAACCGCGGCGAGCGTGAGCAAAGCCATGGTCATTGCATCACGCTACAACTGGCAAGTTAGCAATATGTCAATTGCCGCGAGCGCCGCACTTACTCGTTGCCCGCCAGCCTGACTAACGGGTTCACGCGCGAATGTCCGCAATGGGTCGTTGCCGGCTTAAGCCGCCAATCTCGCGAACGCGTGGAAGGCAGGCATTGCTTGAGGATCGCGGTTGTCCCCAAGATGTCCGGAGGGCCTGTCAGACCAAATGCACCACTGGAATTGTGATCCCGACCGGTTAGTGTGCGTGGCTATGCCACGCCCTCGCAAGCCTGCCAGCCCGTTCCGGTATTTCAACTCTTCACCTGAGGTGATCCGCCTGGTGGTGCTGATGTACGTCCGCTTTCCGCTGAGCCTGCGGAACGTGGAGGACCTGCTGTTCGAACGCGGCATCGACATCTGCCACGAGACGGTGCGGCACTGGTGGAACAGGTTCGGCCCGCTGTTTGCAGCTGACGTCCGCCGCCAGCGGGTCAGCCGGATGAAGGGCTTTCGCCAGTGGAAGTGGCACCTCGACGAGGTCTACGTGAAGATCAACGGCGAGATGCATTACCTGTGGCGAGCCGTCGACCAGGAGGGCGAGATCCTCGAGAGCTACGTCACCAAGACGAGGGACAAGAAGGCTGCGCTGCGCTTCATGAAGAAGGCCCTCAAGCGCCATGGATCACCTGAGCAGATCACCACTGACGGCCTGCGCTCCTACAAGGCGGCGATGTCCGAGCTTGGCAATGCGGCAAAGCAGGAGGTCGGCCGCTGGGCGAACAACCGGGTGGAGAACAGCCACCTGCCGTTCCGAAGGCGAGAGCGGGCGATGCTCCGCTTCCGCCAGATGAAGTCGCTACAAAAGTTCGCCTCAGTCCACGCCAACGTCCACAACCACTTCAACCTCGAGCGCCACCTCATCGACAGACAAACCTACAAGACCCGCCGCTCGGCCGCCCTAGCCGAGTGGCAGTTGCTCGCCGCCTGACACGTGCCGGGGAAGGGGGCAGCTCTGTCGATCGGAGACGAGTTGCGATTAGACTGACAGCACCCGATCGCCCCGAGGACATTGCCGTTGCGGTCCATTTTCAGGAACTGGCCATCACCGCCACTGCCAATCCACAAGTCGCCATTCTTGTCGAAAGCGACATTGCAGGTCAGGTTCCGCGTCTGGATCGTTCGAATGAACTTGCCCTCGCTGTTGTAGACCACAAGTCGATATTCCTCGCGATCCCCAATCCACAAATCGCCGTTCGTGGGGTCGATGGCCAGATCATGGACGTAGCTGAATTTGCCCGGCCCGGTAATGTTGCCGTAGATCTGGCTCTTGAAATTGCCGTCCTTGTCCAGGCGGATGACCCGCGCAGCGCCGGAAAGATTCCACGGATCGCCTGACTGATAGTCGTTCGGACTTTCGTTGCCATGCCCTTCACCGATGTAGATATCGCCTTCGGGTCCGAATGCGATCGAGACCGGCTGCCACAACAGTCGCTGGCCTTTCGCTTCATCCCAGTCGCCGCGTTTGCCGCGGGTCCCGATGGTTTGCAGCAGCTTGCCCTCCGGGCTGATCTTCATGATCACCGAACCGCTCGAATCGGCAATCCATGCATTGTCCTGGCTGTCGACATTCATGCCGTGCGCCTTGTGC
>JBARAF010000115.1:0-5748 GCA_049791695.1 Croceibacterium sp. | reverse complement strand
GCATCATGCCCGGCTTCACCCATTTGCAGACCGCGCAGCCGGTTACCCTCGGCCACCACTTGATGGCCTATTACGAAATGACCCGGCGCGACCGGTCCCGCTTTGCCGATGCGCGGGTGCGGATGAATGAAAGCCCGCTCGGCGCGGCGGCGCTGGCCGGTACCGGTTTCCCGATTGACCGGCACATGACCGCGCAGGCACTCGGCTTTGCCGGGCCGACGGCCAACAGCCTGGACAGCGTGTCGGACCGCGATTTCGCGCTCGATTTCCTGCAGGCCGCCGCGCAATGTTCGCTGCACTTGTCGCGGCTGGCGGAAGAATTCGTGATCTGGGCCAGCCAGCCGTTCGGCTTCGTCCGCCTGCCCGATGCGCTCAGCACCGGCAGTTCTATCATGCCGCAGAAGAAAAACCCTGACGCGGCGGAACTGGTGCGCGGCCATGCGGGCCGGATCGTTGGCTGCCTGACGGCATTGATGATCACCATGAAAGGCCTCCCGCTCGCCTATTCGAAGGACATGCAGGACGATAAGCCGCCGGTGTTCGAAGCGGCCAACCTGCTCGGCCTGTCGATTGCCGCGATGACGGGGATGGTGGCGGATACCACTTTCCGCACGGACCGGATGCGGCAGGCGGCGGAACTGGGTTACGCCACGGCGACCGACCTTGCCGACTGGCTGGTGCGGCAGGCGAACATCCCGTTCCGCGAAGCGCACCATATCACTGGCGCGGCGGTAAAGCTGGCGGAAAGCAAGGGCGTGGCACTCGATGCTCTCACCCTTGATGAACTGCAGGCGATCGATGCGCGCGTGGGCGAAGGCGTGTACAAGGCTCTGTCGGTCGAAGCTTCGGTCGCGGCGCGGTGCAGCCACGGTGGCACTGCCCCGACACAGGTTGCCGAACGCGTGGCGCAGGCCCGCACTGATTTGGGAATGGCCGGATGAGCAAACGCCTGATTGCAGTGTCCCTGATCGCAGTGTTGCTGGCCGCCTGTGGCAGCCGCCGCGACCTGGCACCGCCGCCGGGCGCTTCGTTGCCCGTCGCGCCGTATGGCCGCGTCGCCGCCAAGACCGCGGAAGAATTGCTCGCCCTCGATCCCCAGGCTGCGCCCGAACGCAGTGTGGAACTGCGCCGCCAATCGGAAGAGCGCGCAGACGATCCGTTCGATTTGCCCCCGGAAGGCTGATTTACTTTGGACCATTTTGAAATTCGTGACGGCGAGCTGTTCGCCGAAGACGTGCCTTTGGCCCGCATTGCCGCTGAAGTCGGCACGCCGGTCTATGTCTATTCCCGCGCCACGCTGGAACGCCACGCGCAGGTGTTCAAGCAAGCCGTCGCGGGCCTGAAGGGCGCGCACTGCGCCTTCGCGGTGAAAAGCAATCCCAACCTGGCCGTGCTGCGGGTGATGCAGCGTGAAGGTTTTGGCGCAGACGTGGTTTCGGGCGGGGAACTGGCGCGCGCGCTCGCCGCCGGGATGCCGGGCAGCGACATCGTATTTTCCGGCGTTGGCAAGCAGGCCTGGGAAATGGTCAAGGGACTGGAAGCCGGGATTGGCCAGTTCAATCTTGAAAGCGAAGAAGAAGGGCTGGAACTGGCCGCCATTGCAGCGGCGCGGGGCCAGGTGGCCCATTGCGCGCTGCGGGTGAACCCCGATGTCGACGCCGGCACGCACGAGAAGATTTCCACCGGCAAGGCGGAAAACAAGTTCGGCGTGCCGATTGACCGGGCAGCGGGGATCTATGCCCGCCTGGCCGCGCTGCCGGGCCTGGATATGCGCGGCGTGGCGGTTCACATCGGCAGCCAGCTGTCCGATCTGGCTCCGCTGGAAGATGCCTTCATCAAGCTGGGCGGGCTGATTGCCGAAATCCGGTCGCAGGGGCTGAAGGTCAGCCATGCGGACCTCGGCGGTGGCCTGGGCGTGCCGTACAAGGCAGGCGAGGTGTTCCCCAGCCCGGCAGAATATGGCGCGATGGTAGCCCGCGTTACGGCCGATTGGGATTGCACCCTGATGTTTGAACCGGGCCGCGTGATTGCGGGCAATGCCGGTGTCCTGCTGACCCGCGTGATCCGGGTGAAGCGCAGCTCGAACGGTGCCCCGTTCGTGATCGTCGATGCGGCGATGAACGATCTGGCGCGCCCGGCGCTCTATGGCTCATGGCACGATTTCGATGCCGTGCACCCCGCCGGGCACCGGATGACGGCCAACATCGTCGGCCCGATTTGCGAAACCGGCGATACCTTTGCGATGGGCCGCGAAATGGACGCGGTGGAAGCTGGCGACCTGGCCGTATTCCGCACCGCGGGTGCCTATGGCGCGACCATGGCTTCGAGTTACAACAGCCGCGGGTTCGTGGCCGAAGTGATGGTGGATGGCGACCGGTTTGCGGTGGTGGCCGACCGGATCCTGCCGGAAGTCATTTCCTCTGCCGAACGCGTGCCGGACTGGCTCGACTAAATGCGCTCGCTCCCCCTGTTCCACCACATATCCGGGCAACCGGTGGTGGTGCTGGGGCACGGCGCAGCGGCAGAGCCCAAGCGGCTGCTGGTCGAACGCGCCGGGGGGCAGATGATCGACGAATTGCAGCCGGGCATCGATTGCGGTGCGCGGCTGGCCTTCATCGCCCATGATGATGCCGCGATGTGCGAAGCCGATGCGATCCGTGCCCGCGGGGCCGGGCTGCTTGTCAACGTGGTCGACCGGCCGGAACTGTGCGATTTCACCACTCCCAGCATCCTTGACCGGGATCCGGTGCTGATCGCGGTCGGCACGTCGGGCGCGTCAGCCGGGCTGGCCAAGCAATTGCGGCTGCGGCTGGAGGCATTGTTACCGGCTGATCTGGGGGCGCTGGCGCTGGCGCTGGAAACTGCGCGCAGTCGGCTGCGGCGGGTCTTTCCCGGCGCGGCGCAGCGGCGACAGGCACTGGATGCGGCGTTGGGGCAGGGCGGTGCGCTGGACGTACTGGCCCCCGGTTCTGCCGGTCAGGTGGCGGGCTGGCTGGACAATCCCGTGGCCGGGCTGGCGGACCAGCAAGTGGACATCACCCTGTCGAGCGACGATCCCGAAGACCTGACCCTGCGCCAGGCGCGCCTGCTCGGTTCGGCCGACTGGGTGCTGCACGATCCGACCATTGCGCCTGCAATCCTCGCCCGCGCCCGGGCCGATGCCCGCCGCCGGGCGCTGCCGTGTGCAGTGCCGGTAAAGGCGGGGCTGGTGTTGCTGCTGCACCGCGCCTGAGCCCGATTACAGTCTTTTAACTTAAAGCCGGGGCACCCACCCGGCAGGTCAGCCCGGCGCGGGGCGATGGGCCCCGCTTGACGGGAGACCACCGAATGAACCTGCCCCAGATCGACCTTTCCCTGCTGCCTGATCTCAATACCCTGACCGGCGTGTTTGGCTCCATGCTGGCCCGCGAACCCGGCCATGACGATTCGATCGTCGTGCTGGCCACATTCGTATTCGAATCGACCGGCGGCAGCTTCCTCTGACCGGCGGCCGGCGATGCGGATAGATCCAGCCATCGCGGCGCTGCAACGCGATCCGGAGTTGCAGCGCCAGGCCCAGCAGGCGATGATCGAGGCCTGTCACACCTGGCGCGCGCTGCCCGAAGTGGCCCCGCTGGTGGCGGAACTCGATAGCTATGGCACCGGGGCTGCACTGGAAGAGTGCCCGGCGCTGGAAGCGGCCTTTACCACCGCGCAAGGTGCGGCAGCGGCGGCGGCATCACTGGTCCGGCAATTTTCCACCCTGCTGGTGCAGCAGCAGTTCGGCCAGGTGCCGTTCCGCCATGCCTTTGATGGCGAGGTTTCGACCCTGCTGCTTGTCCGGTCGGGCAGGGCGCAGATCGTGTTGCATGCGCGCGAACCGGGCGAATGGAACCACGACCAGGCCGGGTTCAGCGCCGGTGAACGGTACGAGGCCGTGCTGGCCGGAGCCGCCACCGCGCAAATCGTCCGCCGCGCCACGCCTGCTGCCGGGCACCCGCTCCATGCCGAACGGATTGAATTGCAGCCCGGCGCACGGATCGCGCTGCATCTGGCGGAAGAAGCCCTGCAACTGCGCCGCGTGGACCAGCGGCTGGTGGCCTTGCGGCTCAACCGCTTCGCCGCTGATCCCGGCCCCACCCGCCACCACGCGCTGGCTGACGGACGGTTGCTGCATCAGTCTGCCGGGAGCCTGGTCTCCAGCAGGCAGGAAATGATGCTGGCGATTCTTGGCCGCATGAAACGCACGGACGCCGCACCGGCAATGGCCGATCTGGCACTGGACAAGGCGGCTGACGAATCGCTGCGCTGGCAGGCCCTGCGTAAATGCCTGGCGCTGGACAGCGGCGCGGGCTTCATCGCGCTCGCCACGGTTGCCAGCGATGCGGCGGACCCCCTCGCTGCACCTGCCGGGGCCTTGCGTGCCCGGCTGATCGAGAGTCACCCGCAATTGCTCCAGCTGGAGGATGCCCGATGCCCCGCGTGATCGACCTGATGGATGACGCCGCTTGCTCTCTGGGCGATTGCGTGGCCGCTTTGCAGGACCGGGGTTTTGACCCGGAAAACGAAGCCAGCCTTATGCACGCCGCCGGGTGGCTGCGACAACTGGGCAATAACCGAGACTTTTTGGCGGACCTGCTGCTGGACGAATTGAAGGCCCGGCACCGGGCGGATGATGCGGCCAGTGCCTATGGCCCGCAGGTGGTGATGCTGTCCCCCGTGGGTGGGGAATTCTTCCTGCGCGCCAATATTTGGCCATCGCTGGATGAACACATGGTCCGCGCCAGTGGCAGCGGGGCCTTCGTTTATGGCCTGCCGCATGATCACAATTTTCATTTCCTGACCCTGGGGTATTTCGGGCCCGGCTATTGGTCGGACTATTACGAATTCGATTATCCGGCACTGGCGGGCGCGGTGGACGAACCGGCGGGCCTGCGCTTCATCGAACGGTCGCGGTTGGAGGAAGGCAAGCTGATGCTGTACCGCGCCCATCTGGATGTCCACGCGCAGATCCCGCCCGACGCGCTGTCGGTTTCCATCAACGTGATGCATGCCGGCGGGGCGCAGGGTTGGCTCGATCAGTACAGTTTCGACACCGACCGCAACGTGATTTCCGGTGTGCTGGGGAACGGCGCCAGCGAGGTGTTCCTGCGCCTGGCCGTCGGGCTGGGCGGGGCGGAGGCAATGGACATGGCGGAACGGTTCGCGGCCCATCACCCCAGTGACCGGATGCGGCTGGCGGCGCTGGAGGCGCAAGCAGGCGTGCTCGGCCTCGCTGGCCGGGAAGACTTGTGGCGGCGGGCAGAAGTGTCACCCAACCGCTTGGTTTCGCTGGAAGCGCGGCGGCGACGGACCGTGCTGGAAGCGGCCTAGAACAGCCCGCCGGCCAACCGGTCAATCGCCGCCTGCAGGATGACTGCGGCGGCGTGGCTGTCGATGCGGACGGCGCGTTTGGCGCGGCTCATGTCCTGCGCGATCATGTCGCGTTCGGCGCTCTGGGTGGACCAGCGCTCGTCCCACAGCAGGATCGGCAGGCCAAGCGGGGCGAGGTTGCGGGCATAGGCGCGGCTGGACTGCGCCCGCGCCCCGCCGCTGCCATCCATGTTCAGCGGCAGGCCGAGCACCAACCCCTTTACCCGCCGTTCCGCCACCAGTGCGGCCAGTGCGGCCATGTCAGCGGTGAACTTGCCGCGCGGCAAGGTCTTGCCCGCCGTCGCGAACGACCAGGCGGGATCGCAAAAGGCAGTGCCGATGGTGCGGGTGCCGAGG
>JBARAF010000114.1:0-23445 GCA_049791695.1 Croceibacterium sp. | reverse complement strand
GAACCGAGCGGCATTGTCATAGTAAATTCCGCGCCGCTATGCAGGATGCTGCGCGCAGTACGATGCCGATTTGGGCAATCCGGCGCTGTTGCGGCCGATACTTCAGCGGCATCCTGGCTTGCGCATGGTGCTGCAACACGCCGGGTTCGATTACCTGGATGAAACCGTGTCGCTGCTGCGCGATTTCCCCAACGTGGTGGTCGACATGTCGGTGTTGAACAGCGTCGGCCCGCGCACGTTGCACGATGCCTCGCTGCGCACATTGGTCGAGGCCGGGCTGGTGGACCGCATCGTGCTGGGTTCCGATGACCAGGACTACGCGCCGATCATCGAACGGATCGAGGGCGCGACCTTCCTCACCACCGGCCAGCGGCGCGGAATCTACTATGACAATGCCGCCCGGTTCCTCCGGCTGGACCGGGCCACCATCGCTGCCGATCATCGACGCTGAGGGCAGGGCGGCCGCCCCCTGTTCGCCTAACGCCAAGCCCCATTCGCCGACAGGCAAGCTAGGGCCGGGGGCGGTGCTAGGTTCAGGGCCATTCTTGGGAGATACGCCTTGGCCCTGGCCGAACTGAACGAAACCCTTGCCGCCCGGGGCGGCGAGTATCACCTGCGCGGGCGGTTTGACCCGCGCTTTGCCCCGGTGGCGGAAGCTTTCATCGAAAACTTCCGGGTGGAGGAAGAACTGGGCGCGGGCTGCTCCGTGGTGATCGACGGGCAGACCGTGGTCGACCTGTGGGGCGGCTGGGCCAGGGCCGACCGCAGCGAGCCTTGGGATGAACATTCCACCGTCTGCATGATGAGCGTGGCCAAGGGCGTCACCGGCATCTGTTTCAACATGGCGATTGATCGCGGGCTGATCGATCCGGACCTGCCGATTGCCCATTACTGGCCGGAATTCGCGCAAGCCGGCAAACAGGGCATCACCGTGCGCATGGTGCTGGACCATACGGCGGCGATCCCGGTGTTGACCACGGACACGATGAATCCGGGCGGGTTCTTCGATTACCCGGCCTATATCCGCGCGCTGGAGGTGCAGGAACCGCTGTGGCAGCCGGGCACCCGCGCTGCGTACCACGTGCATAACCAGGGGTTCCTGCTGGGCGAAATCCTGCGCCGGGTGACGGGCATGACCATTGGCCCGTTCCTGCTGGAAAACGTCACCACGCCGCTGCACGCGGAATATTACATCGGCGGGATGGACGAACAGCAGCAGGCCCATGTGGCCGAAGTGCTGCCCAACACCGGCGCCCGGCTGTTCGCGGCCAAGGACACGGCGATGCCTGAAAAGCCGACCACGCCGGAAGGGTGGCAGGACGGGGAAGTGCTGCGCAAGTTCGCGTTCCTGCAGAACCCGGCCGAACCGTGGCACACCACGATGAACAGCCCGGTGTGGCGCACCTGCGAAATCGCCAGCGGATCCGGCCACGGCAACGCCCGCGGCGTGGCCCGCATCTATGGCGCGACGGTGGGCGAGGTCGATGGCGTCTCGCTGATGTCGAAGGCTCAGTTGGAAGCGATGATTACCGAACAGCACAACCAGACCGAGCTGTTGCAGGAACGCCCGTACCACCAGGCAAACGGCGTGCTGCTGAACACGCCCGCCGCCGTGTTCATGGGGCCGAACATGCGCAGCTTCGGCCATCATGGCCTGGGCGGTTCGATCGGCTTTGGCGATCCCGATGCGAAGCTCGGCTTTTCGTATTGCTGCAACCAGATGCACGCGGTGGGCGACAACGGCCCGCGCGCCCGGCGGCTGATCGATGCCGTCTATTCCGTTCTTTGAGGAAGGCCCTGCCATGACTGACAAGAAATCCGCCCCCGAAATGACCGGCAGCGAAATGTTCCACCGGGGCATGAGCATCCGCCGCAAGGTGTTGGGCGATGCCTATGTCGACCGTGCGCTGGCGAAATCGAACGCCTTCAACGATCCGTTGCAGGAACTGGTGACGACCTATTGCTGGGGCTGGAACTGGGGCCGCGAAGGTTTGCCGCTGCGTGACCGCAGCCTGATCAACATCGCGATGATCGCGATCCTCAACCGCAGCCACGAACTGAAGATCCACATTCGCGGCGCGTTGAACAACGGCCTGACGCGCGAGGAAATCCGCGAAGTGCTGCTGCAGGTCGGCATCTATGGCGGCATTCCGGCGGCGGTCGACAGCTTCCGGCTGGCGAACGAAGCCTTTGCCGAACTCGATGCCGAAGCAGAAGCATCATGAAGTACGAAAAGCGCGCCCGGATCGAAGCGGAATGCGGCAGGCTGCCGCTGCTGTTCGCCAAATATGCCGATAATGGCGATCATGAAGCGATGGCTTCGCTGTTCACCGAAGACTGCATCTTTGCCCGCCCGTTCCAGCCGCATTTCCCGTTCCACGGGCGGGACCGGGTGCAGGCGATCTTCCGTGACCGGCCGCCGATCCTGGTGCGCCATGTCGTCACCAATGTGCTGGTGGAGGTGATTTCGGAAACCGAGGCGAAGGGCACCAACTACCTCGCCATGCTGTCCAACCACAAATCGGTGGAACCGCCGCAGGAAGCTGGCGCGCTCTATGTCGGCGGGTTCGAAGACCATTACGTGAAGACGCCGGAAGGCTGGAAGTTCTCCAGCCGTTACGGCCAGGTCGCGCTCCACATGGGCGGGCCGATGCCGGTGGTGCCGCCGCCCAGCGACGAAGCGCGCGGCGTTGGAAAGGGAGAGTAAGATGACCGTGAAAGCCGCTAACGCCAACGAGCAGCTGGTGCTCGATTTCTTCGAAGTGCTGTCATCCGGCGATCTGGAAAACCTGCGCGGGTTCTATCACGACCAGTCGGTGTGGGAACCCAAGGTGAAGGACATCGCCGGGGCTGGCCGCCACGTGGGCATGGACATCATCGACAAGTTCCTCGCCCCGGTGCGCGGGATGTTCAACCCGGGGGATCCCAAGATCCACGTGCACACCATCTTTTCCGCCGGGCCGATGGTCTGCGTTGAAAGCAACTCCACCGGCGGGCTGCCCGACGGCAAGGTCTACGACAACGACTATTGCTGGGTGTTCAAGGTGTCGAACGGCAAGGTCGACGAAATGCGCGAATACATGGACAGCCATTACACCGCCAAACTCTTCGGCATGGAATAAGTCATGGGTCGCTTCGACGGACAGCCGATCCTCATCTCCGGCGCCGGGCGCGGGCTGGGTGAAGGCATTGCCAACCGGCTCGCGGGCGAAGGGGCCATTGTCGGGATTGCCGACATCAATGGCGACACCGCGATGCAGGTGGCCAGCGCGATCATTGACGCGGGCGGGCGCGCGTTCAGCTATGGCGCGGATTGCGGCAGCCGGGCGGCGTTCATGGAAGTGGCCGAGGATTTTGCCGCTGACGCAGGTCCGCTGCGGGCGGTGATCAACAACGCCTCCGTTCTCGTTTACGAACCGATTGAACAGGTGACCGAGGAAACGCTCGACCGGATGCTGTCCGCCGGGCTGAAGTCGGTGTTCTGGGGCGTGCAGGCCTTCCTCGCCCATCGCGACGAAACCGCACCCGGCTCGATCATCAACTACAGCAGCCCGGTCGCCTATCGCGGGCGGCCGAATACTGGCGCCTATACCACGATCAAGGCCGGGATCGCGGGCCTTACCAAGGTGCTGGCGGGCGAACTCGGCCCACGCGGGGTGCGCGTCAACGCCATCGCGCCGGGCAGCGTGCCGACGCCTGCCACGGCGGGTTTCGTGACGGCGGAACAATACGAACAGCGGGCGAAGAACATTCCCCTGCGCCGCAACGGCACCCCGCAGGACGTGGCCAGCGCAGTCGCCTTCCTCCTTTCGGACGAAGCGAGCTTCATCAACGGCGCGATGCTGGCCATCGACGGCGGCATCATCGCAGCAGGATAAGACAATGGCAGTTTGGCAGGACAGGATCGAACGGCTGCGTGACGTGGTGCGCGCGGATATCGCCCGGGGTGATTACTACGGGCTGGTGCTGAAAGTCAGCCGGGGCGACGAACTGGTGCTGGACGAAGCTTTCGGCGCGGAAGATGCGGCGGGCGAACGGCCACTGCGGACGGACAACGTGTTCAGCGTGTTTTCCGTCACCAAGGCGTTCACCAACATCCTGATCCTGAAGGCGATCGAGGAAGGCCGCTTCGCCCTGACCACCAAGGTGCGCGACATGCTGCCGGAATTTACCGGCGCGCCGCGCGAAGATGTCACGTTCTACCACCTGCTGACCCATACCGCCGGGATGCCCGGAGTGTGGACGCCCAAGCCGGGGATGTTCCTCGACCGGCTGGATGAACTGTACGAAGCGGTGATCCACAACGTCCACGGCGCGGTGCCGCCGGGGACGCGCTGCGATTATTCCCCGCTGGTCAACCACGTGCTGATGGGGATGACGCTGGTGCGGCACGATGCCAAGGGCCGCGATTACCAGACCCTGCTGCACGAAGATCTGTTCGCCCCGCTGGGAATGACCAGCACCAGCATGGGCCTGCGGCCAGACCTGAAGCCGCGCCACGTGAAGCCTGACCTGCGCGGCACGGTGCCGATCCAGCACCTTTCCCGCAACCTGCCGGGTGACCATGCGCTGTTCGAAGATCCGGCCACGGAAAGCCCGCACGTGGGCGTGGCCAGCACCGCGAATGATCTGTGGCGCTTTTCCGAAATGCTCCGCCGCGGAGGCGAACTGGACGGCACGCGGATCCTGTCCCCCACCGTGATCTGGCTGGCGCGGCAGGTGCACACCGGCGACATGCCGAATGAACTGTACCGCACCGCGCATTTGCGCGCCGGGTGGGAAGTGGCCCCGGCATACATGGGCCTTGGCTTCAACGTGCGCGGCACGGCGATTGTGCCGCACCAGCTGGGCACGCTGACCAGCCCGCAGACTTTCGGCAATTACGGCGCCGGGTCCACCTTGCTGTGGGTCGATCCGGAACTGGACGTCAGCTTCGCCGCCTGCAGCGCCGGGGTGATGACGCAGACGGCCAATATCGCCCGCTTCCAGAAACTGTCCGACCTCGTCGTTTCGGCGATGGTCTGAAGGAATAGACATGGCAGACGCAGACATCATCGCCATCGGTTCCGGCCATAACGGCCTGGTTGCGGCCGCTTACCTGGCGGTCGCGGGCAAGCGCGTGCTGGTGCTGGAACGCAACCCCTGGTTCGGCGGCGGGGTGGTGACGCGGGAACTGACCCGGCCCGGGTTCCACCATGACCAGCATTCGATGAGCCACATCTTCATCCAGGGTAACCCCCTGTTGCAGAACGATGATCTGGGGCTGAAGCGCAAGTATGGCCTGCGCTATGTCTTCCCCGACGTGCCGATGATGTCGGTGTGGCAGGATGGCAGCACCTTGCCGCTGCACCGCGATCCGGCCCACTCGGCCGCGGCAATTGCGAAGTTCAGCAAGAAGGACGCCGATACCTTCCTGGAACTGTCGCGGCAGGCGGCGCAGTGGCTGCCGATGATCCAGGCCGGCCTCTATTCCCCGCCGATGCCGGTCGGCGCGCAGACCGCGATGATGGACCAGAGCCCGGAAGGGCGCGAGATCATGCGCACCATGGGCGTGTCCACCTTCGACCTGATGGAGGAGATGTTCGAACACGAGAAGGTGCAGGCACATTTCGCCCGCGTGGCGGGTGAAAACCTCGTCAGCCCGGATGAAAAGGCCACCGGCATCGGCGCTTACGTGTTCCTCGGCTTCCTCGAAAAGTACGGCTTCGGCGTACCGGTTGGCGGATCGGGCAGCCTGACCAAGGCGCTGATCGCCTGTATCGAGGACCACGGCGGTGCCGTGCGCGCCAACTGCGTGGTGCGCGAAGTGGTGAACGAAAACGGCCGCGCCACCGGCGTCGTGCTCGACAACGGCGAGCGGTTGACGGCGAAGGACGGGATCATCGGCGCGATCCATCCGCATCACCTGCCGGACATGGTGCCGGGGCTGGACAGCGGCGTCGCGCACCGGGCCAGGCGCACCCATGTCACCCCCGCCGCTTGCTTCACTGTCCACGCCGCGCTGGATGCACCGCTGCAGTTCAAGGCGAAGATGCCGGACGGCAGCCCCCTGTCGGCGGTGATGTACGAACTGATGCCCGACAGCTACGTCGGCCTGCGCCGTGCGTTTGACGAACTGCGTTATGGCCAGTTCCCGCAAACCCCGCTGGTTGGAGTCGGCCAGTTGACCCAGCACGATCCCAGCCGCGCACCGGAAGGCAAGGCGATCTTCCACGCCTGGGATTACGTCCCCTACCTGCACCCCGAAGGGCGCAACTGGGACGAGGCGAAGGGTCTCTTTGCGGACCAGATCATCGCCCAGATGGGCAATTACATCGACGGCCTGGCCGGCACCGTGCTGGATTACCACTGCGACAGCCCGGTGGACATGGAACGGACCAGCCCCAGCTTCCACCGGGGTGACCTGCACGGCATTGCCACGCCGCCGTACCAGTCCGGATCGCACCGGCCCACGCCGGAATTGGGCCAGTACCGGGTGCCCAGTGTCGAAGGGCTGTATCTGGTCGGGCCGTTCCAGCATCCGGGTGGCGGCGTGTTCGGCGCTGGCCGCGCCACGGCGATGGTGATGGCGGAAGATCTCGGCATCGATTTCGACGGGATCCAGGCGGCATGATGAAGCAACCGCGCACCATCCCGCCCCTTCCTGTCTTCGTCATCCCCGCGCAGGCGGGGATCCAGAGCGGCCGAGGTCCGGCTGTGCGACACTGGATTCCCGCCTGCGCGGGAATGACGAATAAAGGGGGGCGCTCATGAAAATCTACGCCGCCGACAAATCGGAACTGATGCAGGTCAGCAAGATCGAGCGGAAGGGCGATGACCTCGTCCTGAAAGGCAAGGTTTTCGGCACCATGCCGATGAGCGCCACGCTGACGCCGGAACAGGCCCGCACCGCGCTGAAATTGCTGACGCCAAAGCTGATGCTGTTCCTGCTGACGCTGCCATTTCGCAAGGGGAAGAAGTGATGCGCCAACAGGGCAAATCCATCGTGGTCACCGGGGCCGCCGGGGCCATCGGTTTCGCCACTTGCGAAGTGCTCGCCCGCGAAGGGGCGGAACTGCTGCTGGTCGATATCGATCGTGACCGGCTGGAAGCGTGCACTGCGCGGCTGGTGGCACAGGGCCACCGCGCCATTGCCCACCATGCCGACTGCGCGGACCAGGTGGCGGTCGAAGGCTATGCCGCCGCCGCCATGGCGGCATTCGGCAAGATCGACGGCTTCTTCAACAACGCCGGGATCGAAGGCGCGCTGGCCCCGACGCATGAATATGACATCGACATGTTCGACAAGATCATCCGCGTGAACCTGCGCTCGATGTTCCTCGGCCTGCGCTTCGTGCTGCCGCACATGGTTGCCGCGGGGCAGGGCGCAGTGGTCAACACCGCCTCGATCGGTTCGGAACGCGGCCTTGCCGGAGCCTGCGCCTACAACGCGGCAAAGCACGGCGCGGTCGGCCTGACCCGCACCGCCGCCAGCGAAGTGGGGCAAAAGGGCGTGCGCGTGAACTGCGTGATGCCGGGTGTGATCGAAACCCCGCTGCTGGTCGGCATGCTGGAACAGATGTTCGACAGCGTGCAGGCCGGGATGGAGAAGCTCGGCCAGGTCGCCACCCTCAACCGCGTCGGCCAGCCGGTCGAAATCGGCAACGTGGTCAGCTTCCTGCTCTCGGACGAGGCCAGTTACGTCAACGGCGCCAAGTGGGAAATCGACGGAGGCGCACTGGCGACGATCCGCAACGACGTATAGTCTGCATCGCAACGGAATGCCGGGAAAGGGCAGGTTGATGCTGCGTACTATTGCCACTCTGTCGTTGCTGGTCGCGTCGGTACCCGGAGCCGCGCAGGAAAGCCCAGCGCTGGCGGATGGTTTCGCTGGTGCGCTGCGCGGGTGCGAGGAATGGGTACTCAACCCGGCAAGCTGGAGCGAGGGGCCGGAGCCGTTTCTTGCCAAGGTCGCGCTCGGAGACAGGATCGGTTTGGTAGAATCGATTGCTGCGGCCCAACTGCCGCCGGAAGAATTGCGCGTTGCCAACCACTATTGGCGGATCAATTCCACACCCACGGCCGGATATGCGCTGGTCGTTTCCGACCGCCTGCCAATGTGCCACATCACTGGCGGTGGCCGTGCGGACCTGCAACCTGTCGTGAATGGCGTGATCGCCGGTGAGGCCTTCCAGAGCCGCTGGCGCAAGCTGGATGAAACCGCTCGGGATGGCATGATGTCCACGCGTTTCGTCAGCGTGGAAGAACCTGCCTTCGAAATGACCGTCAGCCGTGCCGACTCTGCCGGTCAGCGGCAGGACCGGGTACAGGTTCTGGCTACGGCAATGTTCCGCGTGCCCGAATAGTTACCCCCGCCCGCCGATGCGGTAATTGCGCGGACTGGTTTCGAACCGGCGGCGCACTCGCGACGATCAGGAACGATATCTGATTGTCAGCTACTGCCAAGAATCGCGTTCCTCAGAAGTGCGCCGGAGTTCTGGCTGGCTGACCGGGCACGCAGGGCGCAGGATAAATGCGCAGGTGCGCCCCGCGTAGTTCACCCGCCACCGGGTCGCCGATCCTGCAACCCTCTACCATGCTTTGCTGGGCACCTGCTTGACCCGCCACTCCGCCGTAGCTGGCAACAACCACGACACTGGGATTCCATTTGGAACTGGTGACGCCAAATCCCGTAATCACCGCCTGCACCGGCATGTAGCCCTTGTGATCAACGAGATAGGAGCAGCGGGAAATTGTGGCGGTCAAGACGAGCGCGCCAAGACCAAGGACGACGAGAGTCCAATAGCGCCCCACCCAGAACCATATCGTCTGCCACCGATGCACTTGGACGAGAGCCCTACCCCCGCCCGCCGATGCGGTAATTGCGCGGACTGGTTTCGAACCGGCGGCGGAAGGCGCGGCAGAAGCTGGAGAGGTCGTTGAAGCCGGCGTCATAGGCGACTTCGGTCACGGTCACTTCAGTCCCTTCGCGTTCCAGGCGCCTTGCCGCCAGTTCCAGCCGGCGGTCCTGAATGAAGGCGCGCGGGGTGGTGCCCATCTCAGCGAACAGCATCTGCACATACCGGGCCGAAACGCCCATGCGGCGGGCGAGGCGGTGGACGTCGAGATCGGGGTCGGTCAGTTCGGTTTCCACCGCGTCGAACAGGGTCCGGCGACGTTCTTCGCGGCGGTTGGCCTCTGCCTTCGGCCGGGTGTGGGCATAGGCCATGTCGAGCAGTGGCCAGATCGCCTCGCCCAGCGATTCGGCCCATTCGCCTTCCTCGTCGCGTTCCAGTTCGGCCCAGGCCTGGCGCAGGAAATTGGAAAACAGCGCGCCGGGGCCGCTGTTGCCGCTGATCGGGATACCGACCTGCGCCTTCAGGTGCGGCATCTTCTCTTCCACCCGGGCCAGCGGCAGGCGCAGCACGATGGCCTGGGTCGGTTCGGTGAAAGTCAGCCACAGCGGGCGCGACGGATCGTACAGCAGGAAGTCGCCTTCCTCCAGAATGGCAGTGCGGCCGCCGGTATGGTTGGTGGAACGGCCCTTGTGCTGCACCTGGATGGTCAGCACTCCGGAATCGATTTCGGCATCGCGGAACACCCGCGCCGGGCTGGAACAGGGCGACAGGATTTCACATTCGCGCAAACGGCGGCGATAGATGCGGGCGTCAAAGGGGCCATCGCCCAGTGCTTCCACCCGCACCGGGGTGATGAAACGGCTGGCAATATCGTTCCAGAACGGCAGGCGGTCAGCCACGGCCACCCCGGACGTGCTCAGTTCTTCGAGCAGCGACATTTGCAATCTCCCATCCGGCCTCTGACGGGCCTGATGGGGCAAGCTATGCGCTTCTGGCGGTCCTTTGCAAGCTAACTGCGATCAGGCGGGCCGTTCCGGGTCCAGCCCGGCATCGGCTTCCACCACCTTGGCAATTGCGGTGAAGTCCGCATCCTGCCCGTAATCCGCTAGGGTCCGTTCCAGGTACTGTTCGACGATCTTGCCCAGCGGCAGCGGCACCCCGGCGCTTTCCGCTTCGTCCATCAGCAGGCGCGTGTCCTTCAGGCTGAGCGCGGCGGCGAAGCCGAAATCGAAAGTGCGCGGCAGGACCGACTTGGGCCATTTGTCGCGGGTGGCGGAATTGATGCCGGTGGACTGGTTCAGCACCTCGATCATTCGCGCCGGGTCCAGCCCGGCCTTGATGCCGAAAGCCATGCCTTCCGCCGTCACGCCGATGGCCACTGCGCCCAGCAGGTTGTTGACCAGCTTCATCGTCTGCCCGGCACCGGGGGTTTCGCCCATGAAGGTTGGTGTGCCGAAGCGTTCCAGCAGCGGCTCCACCTGCGGATAAAGCGCCGCCGGGCCGCCGACCATCAGCGACAGAGTGCCGTCATTGGCCCGCGCGATGCCGCCCGATACCGGCGCGTCGAAGCTGGCAATGCCGCGCGGTTCCAGCAGTTCGTGCAAGTGGGTGGCCAGCTTCGGCCCGCTGGTGGACAGGTCGCAGACAATGCGCGGAGTGCCGCCGGCGGCCACCGCCACCACGGCGTCATGGACGATGGCGGGCGTCGGCAGGCTGGTGAACACCACATCGCACTGCGCGCCCAATTCCTCGGCAGATCCGGCCCCCGCGGCGCCCTTGGCCACCAGTGCGGCAACGGCATCGGGGTTGATGTCATGCACCAGCAGGCGATCGACGTGACCGATCAGGCGGGCAGCCATGCCTGCGCCCATGCGGCCAAGGCCCAGGAATCCAACGGTGGTCATGCTTTCTCCGAAACAGGGGTGTGCGGCGGCAGGTCCACGCGGGCGATGCCGTTTTCGCAGGGAAAACAGGCCAGGACCAGCGGATCGTGGCCGGGTATCACATGATCGAGCGATTGGCCGGCGAGGTCCATCACCCGATCCTGCGCCCGGCCATAAGCAAGTTCGTCCACGAAGATCGGGAACGGCAGGTGGCGGGTGATATTGGCATAGAGATGCGCGGCGTCGCTGGCGATGACGACCGGCCCGCGCGCGGTATCGCACACCACCACCTGCAACCCGGCGGTGTGGCCATCGGCCTTCACCAGCCGGATGCCCGGGGCGAAGTCTTCGTCCCCGTCATGGAACACCACATGATCGGCGTAGAGCTTCTTCACCAGTTGCGCGATCGGATCGCCATCGAACGGGGCGCGCACGGCCCGGTCGCACACGTGCCGTCCGGTGGCGAAAGCCATTTCCGCGTCCTGCACGTGGAACCGGGCATTGGGGAAGGCGGACAGGGTGCCGGCGTGGTCATAATGCAGGTGCGTCAGGATCACGTCTTCCACCAGCAGGTGGTCGATCCCGGCATCGCGCAGGCCTTGCGTAACGCTGCGTAACAGGGTCCGCCCGCGGGCCAGCGCGGCCGCTTCGCCAAAGCCGGTGTCGACGATCACCGGGGGATGGCCATCGCGGTGGATCGCCCAGACGAAATAGTCGAGCGGCATCGGCAGGTCGTGGTCATCCACCGGGGTGGAAAAGTTCGCCCCGGCCACCCGTTCGTGCCGTGCATAACGAATGGCATCGATCCGGGTGACCAGGGGCGGATTCGGACTTTTCACCACAACCTCAAGCGAACCTGAGCTTTACCGGCTGGCGCATCGGGCCATGGCCGACAGTGGTCATCCAGGGTTCGTATTCACCTGCGATTTCAAAGCTTTCGACCGCTTCCACCACGGCGCCGAGGAAAGCCTGCGCTTCCGACGTGGCAAGGATGCGGCCGACACAGCCATGTACGCCATAGCCCCAGCCGAGCGAGTGCCGGTTGTCGCGTTCGATCAGGTATTCGTCCGGCCGGTCCCAGAACCTGGGATCGCGGTTGGCAGCGGCGAACATCAGCCCGCAGCGGGTACCGGCGGGCACCAGGTACCCGTTGATTTCCACGTCCTTCGTTGCGATGCGCCCGGCCATGCGGCTGGCGCTGTCCCACCGCAGGCTTTCGTCGAACGCCCCGCGCAGCAGCTTCGGGTTGGCCCGCAGCTTCGCATATTCATCGGGGAACAGTGCCCAGGCGCGGATCGCATTGGCCATGGTCAGGTATGTGGTGTCTGCCCCGGCAGAAAGCACGGTCTGCAACAGCAGCTTGGCCTCTGCCAGCGTCACCTGGCCGCGATCAGCGGCGCGGAAGAACTCCGCCCCGATGCCGTCCGGATCAATCGCATCGCGTTCGCAGGTCTTGTCCAGCCATTCGAACACGGCCGAGTAATCGTGGCTCATCGCTTCGTCGAACAGTTCGCCCGGCGGGCCCATCGTGGCCCAGACCATCTGCGAAAAGCCGTGCATGTGCTCGCGCCCTTCCTTCGGCAGGCCGAGCACGTCGGGCAGCACGGAAAAGACATAAGCCTGGGTGATCTCGCCCACGGCATCCACGGCCTCGCCTTCACGAGTGCGCAAGTTGGCGATGAATTCCTTCGCCGTCTGCTCGAACACCGCCTTGGTCCGTTCCAGTGCCCGCGGGCTTAGTGCGTCCTGAATCACCTTGCGCACCTGGGTGTGACGGGGCGGATCGTCCGTCAGCAGGATTTCCGGGCGGGGCGAATTGGGATCGTGCCACGGGCGGCTGGTGCTGGAAAAGGTCTGCCAGTCGAGCAGCCCGGCGCTGACATGTTCATGCCGGCCCAGCATCATCGTGCCGTCATGCAGCCGCACCACCGGGGCAAATTCGCGCAAGGCATCGTCCACCTCGCGCGCATTGCGCACCGCATCGGGGGTGAAGATGTCGATCGGATAGTCGGGGACCTGCCTGGCCATGCTTATGCCTCCAGTCCGTCAAACCGCACGTCGCCTTGGCCGTGGGTGGTGATGTGGCCTGCGGTCGATCCGGCGAAATGCGCGCCGATGACCACGGTGCCGCTGTCCTTGTACTTGTTGACGAAACTGACGCGGGTGGCGCGGCCGGCATCCTTGTCCATGTCGAAGGTCGCGGTCCGTTCCGGCATCGCGCATTGCATCGGGTGGTGCATCAGGTCACCGGTGATGACCGCGCTTTCCCCCTTGCTGTCGATCCGCACGTGGACATGGCCGGGGGTGTGGCCGTGGCTGGGCTCGCAGCTGACTTCGGCACAGATGCGGTGATCGCCTTCGATGAAGTCAGCGAGGCCCAGTTCCACGATCGGGTCCACGCATTCGACCAGGTGGGTGTCGGTATGCACGCCGTCATGGCGCAAGACTTCCTGCCATGCTTCGTATTCCTTGCGCCCGAACAGGTAGCGGGCGTTGGGGAAGGTCGGCTGGTAGGTGCCGGTGGCCGGATCGCGATAGGTGTTCCAGCCGACATGGTCGAAATGCAGGTGGGTGCACATCACCGTGTCGACGTCCTGCCGGGTGATCCCCAGGCTCTCCAGGTCTTCGATGAAGCCTTCCGGCAAGTCGCAGAACACGTCGAAATCGCGCTTGCGCCCGGCGCCGATGCAGCTGTCCACCACGATCACGCGCCCCTTGTCTCCTTGGCTAGGCGTCTGCACCACGAAGCCCTGGAAATTCATCCGCTGCCGGCCATCGGGGGTGGCGTAATGCGGGTGCAGCCAGCGCATGGCGATGACTTCTTCCTCCGTCGCATCCGGCATGGTCATGCGGATATCGTCCTGGAAGTCCCACAGCTCGACAATGCGCGTCACCACGACATCGCCGATCCGCCAGCTTTTCATATGTTCGCGGGCCATTTGGTTTCTCTCCCGGCTGCTCTCAGGCGGCCTTGTTCTTTTTCAGCTTGGGCTTGTAACGGGCGACCGATTCCGGCGGCAGGTCAGCCGCAGGCAGGGCCGGCTTGCCCAGGATGAAGTCCGCCGCGCGCTCGCCAATCATCACGCACGGGGCATTGGTGTTGCCGCCGATGATGCTGGGCATCACGCTGGCATCGGCCACGCGCAGGCCCGCAATCCCGTTCACTCGCAACTGGGTGTCGACCACCGCGCCCGCATCGCTGCCCATGCGGCAGGTGCCGACCGGGTGGTGCACGGTATAGCCGGTTTCGCGGATGTAGCTGGCCCAGCCTTCATCCGTGTCCACTTCCGGCCCCGGCAGCACTTCCGTGCCGTTGTATTTGGCGAATGCGGGCGTGGCGAAAGCGGCGCGGGCGATCTTCAGCGCGCGGATCAGCGGCTTGATGTCATCCGGGTGCTGCAACAGGTTGGGATCGATCACCGGCGCGGCGTCCGGGTCCGCGCTGGCCAGCCGCACGGTGCCCCGGCTCTTGGGATAGAGCGCCACGGGGCTGATCGCGTAACCGTGGCCAATGGGGAACGGAATCTTCGGGTTGGTCAGGCGCTTGGCGGGCTGGAACACGAACTGCACGTCCGCCTTTTCCAGTGCCGGATCGGTTTTCAGGAAGGCGACGCTTTCGAACACGTTGCCCGCCAGCGGCCCCTTGCGGGTGAACAGGTACTGGAAGAAGTGGAACACATCGCGCCCGATGGCCTTCCAGCTGATGCCGTAACTGGTCGAATCCTTGGTTTCCATGTGGATCGGGCTGGCCACGTGGTCCTGGTAATTCTCGCCCACCCCGGGTGCGTCCAGCACCACGTCAATGCCCATGTCCTTCAGGTGGGCGGCCGGGCCGATGCCGCTCAACATCAGGATCTGCGGCGTCTGCACCGTGCCGGCGGACAGGATCACTTCGTGCCGGGCATGGATCACCCGGCCATCGGTCAGTTCCACCCCGGTGGCGCGGCCATTTTGCACCACCACGCGGGCCACGCGGGCATCGGTTTGCACATGGATATTGCCGCGCTCCATCGCTGGGCGCAGCATGTTCTTGGCCGTGCTTTCGCGCTGGCCATTGCGCAGCAGGCCCTGCCGCCGCCCGTATCCTTCGGGATTGGCACCGTTGAAATCGGGGCAGGCGGGGAATTGCAGCGTGCCCAACGCATCCATGAAGGCGTAATTCAGCGGATTGGGGTTTTCGACCACTTTGACGTTGATCGGGCCACCGCGCCCGTGGAACACGCTTTCGGGGAAATCCTCGTTGTTTTCGGTGCGGGTGAAGTACGGCAGCACTTCGGCATAGGACCAGCCGGTGCAGCCCGCGTCTGCCCAATCGTCATAATCGGTCGGATGGCCGCGGAAATAGACCATGCCGTTGATGCTGCCCGATCCGCCCAGCACCCTACCGCGCGGCACCGGAATCTGTCGTCCGGCCATCCCGGCCTGCGGCACCGTGGCAAAGCGCCAGTTGGTCGCTTCCCGCCCGATGGCGGCGGCAACGAAGCTCGGCACGTGGATGAACGGGTGCGTATCGTGGCCCCCGGCCTCGATCACGCAGACGGTTTTATCCGCAGCTTCCCCCAGCCGCGCAGCCAGCGCAGCCCCGGCAGAACCCGCGCCGACGACGATATAATCAAATTCTCCCATGGGGAGAGGCTAGGCGCGGGGTGGGGCAGCGGCTTGGCCTGTTGCGAAGGGCGGTTGGCCCTTAGCGAACGGAGCGCGAAGGGGGGAGAGGGTCAGGCCTTCAACGGCCCATCATAAGAAATCCCCTCAGCAGCCTTGCCGCTGAGGATGAAGCCGATAGGGCGTTCGGCCTCTTCGGTCAGGTGGCCGATCAGGCCGCCCGTGCGGCACAGCAGGCCGATCCCTTTCAGCGCAGCCAGCGGCCAGCCGAGGTCGAGCATGATCGCCGGGATCGGGCCGTTGACGTTGATCGGCAAGGCGCGGCCCAGCACGTTCGGCAGGGTGTCGCGCAGGGCATAGAGCATCGCCACGTGCGGGCCGCCGACGCCGCGTTCGCGGGCCAGTTTCAGCAGCAGGTTGGCGCGGGGATCGCCCCCGGCGTGCTGCGGGTGCCCGAAACCGGGGATCGGCAGCTTGTCCGCCCGCAGGCGCGCGATGCCGCGTTTCGCCGCGTCTTCCGCCGTGCCGCCGTTTTCCTGCCAGTCGGCCACGCATTCGGCATAGAATCGCCCGGCCACTTCCGCGCTGCCCAGCACCACGCTGCCGCAGCCGAGAAGGCCGGCGGCGACCGCGCCCTGCATCGCTTCGGGTGCGGCGGCCAGCGTCATCCGCGCGGCGACCACGCTGGGCACCAGCCCATGTTCGGCCAGCGCGCAAAGCACCGCGTTGAGGAAGAAAGACTGGTTCTCGTCCGGTTCCTGCCCCGTCACCAGCAGCCAGAAATAGCTGGAGAAATCGAACTTGCCGATGATGTCCCCGCACAGGTCGCGCCCGCGCACGGTGATGCTGTCGGCATCCGAGGTGCAGATGGCGGTGAACGGGGCGTCCTGCTTGCCGATGCGCATTGTTCTCTCCTGGCCGAACCGCGGCCCCGGCTTTCAAGCACCCCATCCCGTTCGTGTCGAGCGAAGTCGAGACACCGCACACCTGTGTCTCGACTTCGCCGGGCACGAACGGCAAGAGGGGGTGAGAAAAGATGGGAGAATGGGAACCGTGGCAAAACCGCTCGCAGGCGTGCGCGTGCTGGAAATGGGCACTTTCATCACCGGCCCGGCCGCCGGGATGCTGCTGGCGGACATGGGGGCAGAGGTCATCAAGATCGAACAGCCCGGCACCGGTGACCCGTTCCGCGCTTTCAAGGGCGGGCTCTATTCGCCGCATTTCCAGACTTACAACCGCAACAAGCAGAGCGTGGAACTGAACACCAAGCTGCCGGAAGACCTCGCCGCGTTTGACGAGCTGGTGCAGGGGGCGGACGTGTTCATCCAGAACTTCCGCCCCGGCGTGGCGGAACGGCTGGGCGTGGGGGCGGAGCGGCTGCGGGCGATCAATCCGCGGCTGGTCTATGCGGCGATCAGCGGTTTCGGCAACGACGGCCCGCACCGTGACCGCCCGGCGTTTGACACCGTGGCCCAGGCGAGCGCCGGGTTCCTGCGCCTGCTGGTCAACCCGGACCATCCGCGCGTGGTCGGCCCGGCCATCGCGGATTCGCTGACCGGGTTCTACACCGCCTTCGGCATCATGGCCGCGCTGTACGAACGGGCGCAGACGGGCGTGGGGCGCACGGTCGAAACGTCGATGTTCGAGGCGATGTGCCACTTCAACCTCGACGATTTCACCCATCTGTTCAGCGCGAACGAGGTGATGCACCCGTACAGCCGCCCGCACGTCAGCCAGAGCTACGTGTTCGAATGCGCCGATGGCGGCTGGATTGCGCTGCACATGTCCAGCCCGCCCAAGTTCTGGGACAACCTGGCCGAAGCTGTCGGCCAGCCGGAGATGTTGCAGCGCCCCGAATTCGCCAGCCGCGAAGCGCGGATTGCGAATTATGAAAGCGTGCTGGCCTTCCTCGCACCGATCTTCAAGGCGCAGCCGCGCTCATATTGGGGTGACCGGCTGGCCGCGCTGGAAGTGCCGCATTCACCAGTGTTCAATTCGCAGGAGGTTGCCGAAGGGGAGTTGGCCGCGCACCACCGCCTGGTGCTGGAAGCCGAAGGGCCGCACGGCAAGTTCCGCACCATCCGCAGCCCCATCCGCTTCGATGGCGAGCGGCAGGAGGACGTGACCGCTCCTCCAGTGCTGGGGGCCGACAACGCCGCCGTGCTGGGGCGCACAGGGTGAATTGCGCCGCGCCGCTGCTTTGATAGACTGCACACAACTGCGAGGCGAAGAATCGCCCGCATCCGATATCCGGGAGAAAGAAACGATGGGCCACCTGCCAACCCTGCCGAGCCGGCTGCACCACACCGCCTATGTCACCAAGGACATGGAAGCGACGCGCCATTTCTATGAAGACATCATCGGCCTGCCGCTGACCGCCACTTGGTGCGAAAGCGACATGCTGTTCGGCAAGGAACGGACATATTGCCACTGCTTCTTCGGCATCGGCGATGGCGGCGCGCTGGCCTTCTTCCAGTTCGCCGACAAGGAAGATGAGGCGCTGTTCGTGCCCGATATCCCGGCCACGCCGTTCGTCCACCTGGCGCTGAATGTCGATCAGGCGACGCAGGATGAGATCGAACGGCGGATCACGGCGGAAGGCCTGAAGGCGACCTATGTGCTTGAACATGGCTATTGCCGGTCGGTCTATCTGGTCGATCCCAATGGCATGACCGTGGAGTTCACCTGCGACGATCCGCGCGTGTCCGCCGGTGATGCCGAGCGCAAGGCCCGCGCCCATGCCGAACTGAAGCGGTGGCTGGCAGGGGATCACACCTCCAACAACACCTTCCGCGATGACGCGGTCGAAGCCGCCGGCGGCGGCAGCGGCAACGAATTCGCCGTCGGATGAGCCTGCCCCTGCTGCCGACCTCGCTGGTCGGTTCGTACGCCCAGCCGGAATGGCTGATCGACCGGGCGAAGCTGGCCGGCCGCTTCCCCCCACGCACCCGGCAGAAGGAACTATGGCGGATTCCGGAAGCACTGCTGGAAGAAGCCTGGGACGATGCGACCGTCTACGCGATCCACGAACAGGAACGCGCCGGGCTCGACATCATCAGCGACGGGGAAATGCGGCGGGAAAGTTATTCCAACCGTTTCGCCACCGCGCTCGACGGCGTGGACATGGACAACCACGGCACCGCGCTCGACCGCAGCGGTGAACCGGTGCCGGTGCCGCGGGTGACCGGGCCGATCAGCCGCCGCCACGCGGTGCAGGTGCGCGACGTGCAGTTCCTGCGCCAGCATACCGACCGGGCGATCAAGATCACTGTCCCCGGCCCCTTCACCATGAGCCAGCAGGCGCAGGACGATTACTACGGCGATCCCGAAGCGCTGGCCGTGGCCTATGCGGCCGCCGTGAACGACGAGATCAAGGATCTGTTCGCCGCCGGGGCTGACGTGGTCCAGCTGGACGAACCGTACATGCAGGCGCGGCCGGACAAGGCGCGTGCTTTTGGCCTGACGGCGCTGGCCCGCGCGCTGGAAGGCGTGACCGGCACCACCGCGTTGCACATCTGTTTCGGCTATGCCCACCTGATCCATGAACGGCCCGAAGGCTACAGCTTCCTACCGGAACTGGCGGCGAGCGCGGTGCAGCAGATCAGCATCGAAACGGCGCAGTCCAACCTCGATACCGCAGTGCTGGAAAAGCTGCCGGGCAAGACGATCATCCTCGGCGTGCTCGACCTGTCGACGCATGAGGTGGAAACGCCGGACGTGGTCGCCGCGCGCATTCGCCGCGCCCTGCCGCATGTGGCGGCGGAGAAGATCATCGTCGCACCGGACTGCGGGCTGAAATACCTCCCGCGGGAAGTCGCCTTCGGCAAGATGCAGGCCATGGCCGAGGGTGCCCGGATCGTGCGCGAGGAGCTGGCGTGAATTTCAAGACCACCCACACCGGATCACTGCCCCGCCCGGAACACCTTCTGGACCTGATGTTCGCCCGCGAAGGCGGGGAACAGGTGGACGAGGCCGCGCTGGATGCCGCGGTGGAACAGGCCACCGCCTACGTGCTCGAACGGCAGGTGCAGGCCGGCATCAGCGTGGTGGGCGACGGCGAAATGTCGAAGCCCAGCTATGCCACCTATATCAAGCACCGCCTGTCGGGCTTTGGCGGCGAAGCGGGCAGTTACGAATTCCAGGACCTGGAAGAATTTCCCGGGGCCAAGGCGCAGGTGTTCGGCAACAAGGGCCGGGCCAAGCGCTCTGCGCCCGCCTGCACCTCGGCCATCGAAGTGGTCGACATGGAAGCGCCGCGGATTGATGCCGAACGGCTGGTGCGGCTGGCAAATGGCCATGAAACTTTCATGTCGGCAGCATCGCCCGGTGTTACCGCACTGTTCTTCCCCAACCAGTTTTACGCCACGGACGAGGAATATGTCTTCGCCCTGGCCGAAGGGCTGCGCCACGAATACGAAACTATCGCCGCCGCAGGCATAACCTTGCAGGTCGATTGTCCGGATCTGGCCATGGGCCGCCACGTGCAGTTCACCGGCCTCAGCCTGGAAGATTTCCGCAAGCGCATCGGCATGAACGTCGCGGCGCTGAACCACGCGCTGAGGAACATTCCGGCGGAGCAGCTGCGGATGCACCTGTGCTGGGGCAATTACCCCGGCCCGCACCATTGCGATGTGCCGCTGGATGATATTGCCGACATCGTCTGGCAGGCAAAGCCGCAGGCCGTGTTGCTGGAAGGGGCCAACCCGCGCCACGCGCACGAATTCGCCTTCTTCGAACGGCACCCGCTGCCCGATGACAAGATCCTGTGCCCCGGCATGGTTGAACCGCAAAGCCCCTATGTCGAACACCCCGACCTGATCGCCCAGCGCATCGGCCGCTATGCCGATCTGGTCGGGCGCGAACGGGTGATGGCCGGGGTCGATTGCGGCTTCTCCGTCCACGCTGGCAGCAACAGCCTGGACCCGGAAGTGGTCTGGGCCAAACTGGCGGCGCTGGCGCAAGGCGCGGATATTGCCAGCGCCCGATACTGGTAAGCGGTACTGGTAAGCGGGCCTTCCTGCCGCTAGCACCACCCCAGTGCGGGTGTGGCGGAATGGTAGACGCCAGGGACTTAAAATCCCTTGTCCATTGGGCGTGCGGGTTCGAGTCCCGCCACCCGCACCACGCGTTGCAAAGAAGCCATGAATCAAACCAATTTGTATTCAAGCAGTAGGCAATAGTACTTACGGAACTGCACTTAATAGACGAAAACCCACAATTTCTTTGGCAAGTACATAAGACCCCGATGCAATCAAGCAGATGGGGCGTTGCAATGCGTAAATGCTCAGCAATTATAGGCTCGTTTTACTTCCTGATATTTGCCACATCTGCGGCATTTGCCGAAGATGGTGGATCAAAAATCGAAGCTGGGCAAGCAACCGAAGGGTTTGTTGCGTACAGTCTGCCTAACGTTCAGAAGATTACGTATAAACTTCCTGTCGCCGGATCGGCGCCGCAGCGGCTGGCGATCATGGACGAGGCTGTTGAACCGCTGGCCGCGCCGGATGAAGATTCGGTTGGCCCGAAGGATTTTGAGAAGATCGCCGAAGACACGCAGGTCATCGTCGAAAGCCGCCGCTATCCCGAATGGGAAGAAATCCGCACTTACGAGATTGCTTATCAGGCGCTGAATATCGTCGATGCGGTGCAGACCGTGGCAGCGCTGCGCAGCAACAAGGTGCGCGAGATGAACCCGATCCTGGGCAGCAGCCCATCCACGATCACGGTCATCGGCTACAAGGCGGCATGGGGCGGGGCCCATTACCTGTTGACCCGCTGGATCATGCGCGAAAAGCCTGAATTTGCCCGCATTTTCCAGTTTGCTTCCATCGCGCTGCAGGGTTCGACGGTTGCCTGGAACATGACCAAGGTCTTTTGACCGGTCTACGGCGCGCAATTGGAAAGGATCGCGAGTTGCTTTAGGGGCATGCCCTGGAGGCTTCCAGATGACCACGATCCGCTTTGCCACTGCAGCTGACTTGCCGGAAATCGCCGCACTGATCCGCGAACTGGCGGACTATGAGAAGCTGGCGGGTGAAGTGCGCTTCGATCCCGCCGTGCTGGCGGCCAACCTGTTTGGCCCGCGCCCCTATGCCGAAGTGCTGATGGCCGAGGCAGACGGCGTGGTGCAGGGATTCGCCTTGTTTTTCCATAATTTCTCCACTTTCGAAGGGCGGCCGGGGCTGTACCTGGAAGACCTGTTCGTGCGCCCTGCCGCGCGCGGCAGCGGGATTGGCAAGGCGTTGCTGGAACGGCTGGCCCTGCTGGCTGTGGAACGCGATTGTGCCCGGTTCGAATGGTGGGTGTTGGACTGGAATGAACCGGCAATCGGTTTTTACCAGTCAATCGGTGCGCGGTTGATGGACGAATGGACCGTTATGCGTGTGGATGGCGCGGCCTTGACTGCACTCGCCGGAGGAAACTTACCAAAAGGCAATCTGACTCCGTAGTATTCCTGATATTCCGGGATAGTGGCTTAGTCATTCGATAACCCTGCTGCACTACCTCGTCCTGATCGAGGCAGTTGGTCTTCGGCGTGGGCCGGGGTTTTGCAAGGCTTGGGGTTCGCATGGCGATTCTGATGCAAGGGCATGATGCGCAACCTGCGAGCGCAGCAGGCGCTGAACTGCGCCCTGAATGTCCCGCCGAACATCCCGCCGAACACCCTGCTGGAAACCGCCCCGAACTCCGTAACGCGCCCCGGGTGGCGCTGCTGATCCGTGCCGCCAAGATCCTGACCCCGGTCGGCGAATATGTTTGCGTGGTGCGCGATGCTTCGGAAACCGGGGTCAGTATCACGCTGTTTCACCCCTTGCCCAAGCAGGGCGCGCTGGTGCTGGAAATGGCCAATGGCGATCAATACCCGATCGAACAGGTCTGGGCAGAAGATGACAAGGCCGGTTTCCGCTTTACCACGCGGGCGCACCTGGGGCGGCTGGTGGAAACGCCAAGCAGCCATCCCAAGCGCGCAGTCAGGGTGAGGCTGGATATGCCCTGCGAGCTTTCCGGCCTGTCCGGCAGGATCGATGCGGAACTGTGCAACATCAGCCAGCAGGGGGCATTGGTGCGCAGCCCGTCCCGCCTGGCCCTGGCGCAGCAGGTGCGGTTGAAAGCCCGTGGCTTGCCCGAAGTTGCGGCACGGGTGCGCTGGCGCCGGGGGGAGCTGTTCGGCCTGGTGTTCCAGGAAGTGTTCCAGTTCGCCCGGTTCGGCCAGGTCGTCCATGCGATGCAGGAACCACTCCGCAGGAATGCGTAAGCGGCCGAGCACTTGTTAGGTACCCCTTAACCAATTTCCTTCACTCCCGGATCAGAGACAACCGGGGGCATTCATGACCAGCATGGGTACGGGCGAAGTTGCAGTCGATGTTGTAATCATCGGCGCGGGTCCCGCAGGGCTGACGGCAGGTTACCTGCTGACCAAGGCCGGCAAGAGCGTTGCGATCATCGAGAAAGACGCGACCTACGTCGGCGGCATCAGCCGCACTGTGGAACACGAAGGCTATCGCTTCGACATCGGCGGCCACCGGTTCTTTTCCAAGAGCCAGGCGGTGGTTGACCTGTGGAACGAGATCCTGCCGGACGATTTCATCCAGCGCCCGCGGATGAGCCGCATCTATTACGAAGGCAAGTTCTATAGCTATCCGTTGCGCGCCTTCGAGGCGCTGCGCAACCTCGGCCTGTGGCGCAGCACGATGTGCATGGCCAGTTACCTGCAATACAAGCTGTTCCCGGTGAAGGACGTCAAAAGCTTCGAAGACTGGACGGTCAACCAGTTCGGGCGGAAGCTCTATTCGATCTTCTTCAAGACCTATACCGAGAAGGTGTGGGGCATGCCGTGCGACACGATGAGCGCCGACTGGGCCGCGCAGCGGATCAAGGGTCTCAGCCTGTGGGGCGCGGTGGTCGACGGGCTGAAGCGGTCACTGGGCCTCAACAAGGGGCCGAATGACGGCACGGTGAAGACCCTGCTGGAAACCTTCCGTTACCCGCGGCTTGGCCCGGGCATGATGTGGGACGCCGCGCGCGACCGGATCGTGGAACGCGGCGGACAGGTGCTGATGGGCCATGGGTTGAAGCAGCTTGCCAGCGATGGCCAGGGCGGCTGGCGCATGACCGCGACC
>JBARAF010000113.1:0-3889 GCA_049791695.1 Croceibacterium sp. | reverse complement strand
AGTGCCCAGGCGACCACCGCGGCGCTTTCCAGCATCAATTCGATCTGGTCCCCAAAGGCCAGGCCCAGGATCACCGCTGGGAAGAATGCCACCAGCAGGTTGCGGGTGAAGGCGACGGACTGGGGATCCCACCGGAACAGGCCGATGAAGGCATCCCAGAACGTCCGCCAGTACAGCACCACCACCGCCAGGATCGCACCCGGCTGGATGGCGATGTTGAACACCGACCATTTGTCCGCATCATAACCCAGCAGCTCAGTCGCCAGGATCAGGTGCCCGGTGGAAGATACCGGCAGGAATTCGGTGAGACCTTCGACAATGCCGAGGATGATTGCGGTGATCGTGCTGTCCATCGCCGTCGTTCCTGTTAGCAGCGGGCGGTATAGTCAAGCGTGGCCTGCTGCGCCTGCGAAGAAGGTGCACCGCCCTGTGGCAATGCCAATTTGACTGCACCACTTTGCTGGCTTGGGGCGTATACTTTCACCAGTTCACAAGCGCAGGAGGCAGCCATGCTCGACTTTATCGAAAGTCCTGACAACGTGCTCGCGGTGACCGTTTCCGGCACCGTCACCGAAGCCGATCTCGATGCAATCATGAACCGGCTCGATCATATGCTGGCAACGCAAGACACGATCCATATCTTCACCGAAACCCGTCAGATTGATGGCATCACCATCAGCGGCCTGCCGTCCCATCTGTCACGGGCGCTGCCACTGATGGGCAAGCTGTCCCGGTTCGGCCGGGTGGCAGTAGTGGCGGATCAGGCTTGGATGCGGGCCGCGACCCGGCTGGAAAGCGCCTTGTTGCCCAACATCAGTTATCGCGTGGTAGAACCTGCCGAACGCGAGGCGGCGCTGGCCTGGGTCCTGCACGGATAACCGGCAGCGCCGCGGCAACCCGCGCTGACACGGCCCCCAGTCGACCTCACCAGATGTGCACGCGCTGTTCCGGCGGCAGGTACAGGGCATCGTCCGGGGTCACGTTGAACGCCTTGTACCAGGCATCGTGGTTGCGCACCGCGCCATTGGTGCGGACCTGATCCGGGCTGTGGGTATCGGTCAGCAAGCGCTGGCGGCTGGCGGCCTCGCGCTGTTGCGAACGCCAGACCTGCGCCCAGGCGAGGAAGAACCGCTGATCACCCGTCAGGCCGTCGATCACCGGGGCTTCCTGCCCCTTCAAAGACATCCGGTAAGCGCGATAGGCGAGGCTGAGGCCGCCGACATCGCCGATGTTTTCGCCCAGGGTCAGGCGGCCGTTCACGCAGGTCTTGCCTTCGTCAAACGGACAGAAGGCAGCATATTGGGCGACCAGCTGGTCTCCCAACTGGGTGAACTTGGCCATGTCCGCCGGGGACCACCAGTTGCGCAAGGCTCCGGTGCCGTCGCTCTTGGCGCCCTGATCGTCGAAGCCGTGGCCCATTTCGTGGCCGATCACCGCGCCGATGCCGCCGTAATTGACCGCCGGATCCGCCGTGGAATTGAAATAGGGCGGCTGCAGGATGGCGGCGGGAAAGCCGATTTCGTTGAACACGGGACTGTAATAGGCGTTCACCGTCTGCGGCAGCATCGCCCATTCGCTGCGATCGACCGGCTTGCCCAGCCGCGAACGATTGTCCGCCAGCGCCCAGGCCGCGGCGCGGATGCGGTTGCCCAGGGCTTCGCCGGGGCGAATCTCCAGCCCGGGATAGGTCTTGAACTTGTCGGGATAACCGATCTTGGGCGTGAAGGCCGCCAGCTTGGCCATGGCCTCGCGCCGGGTCGCATCGCTCATCCAGCTGTTTTCGCGCAGGCTTTCGGCCAGGGCCAGGCGCAGGTTCTTGACCAGGTCATCCATCGCCGCCTTGCTGGCCGGCGGGAAATACCGCTGCACGTACAGTGCACCCAACTGTTCGCCCAGCATCCCTTCGGTAGAGGCAATGGCCCGTTTCCAGCGCGGGCGCTGTTCAGCCTGCCCGGCGAGGAATTTGCCGAAGAAATCGAAATTGGCATTGTCGATGGCCGACGGAAGCACCGATGCATTGGCCATCAGGAACTGGGTCGCCATGTGCGCCTTGACCACCGGCAACGGCGTTTCGACCAGCAGCTGCAACATCGCCGGGGTGCCGCCGCCGATCCCCGCCAGCACCTGTTCGTCCAGGCCGAGTGCCTTCGCCTCTTCCGCCGTGGGCGGCATTTGCGGCACGAGGAACTGGCGCTGGTCGGTAAAGCCGGCGGTCTGCAACACGTCGCGCAGCGGGAACTGCGGCGCCAGCGCCAGCAGCTCTGCCCGGCTCAGCCTGTTGTAGGTGATGTCGCGGTTGCGCATCGCGGAACGAGCCCATTCCAGCTGGGCCACCTGATGTTCGAAGGCATAGACCTGCTGCGCCATGGCCGCCGGATCATGAAAACCGGCCTGCCCCAGCAGAAATGCCAGGTATTCCCGGTATTTGCCCTGGATTTCCCGGTTGCGTTCGTTGTCGACCAGGTAATTGTCACGATCCGGCAAACCGAGCCCGTCAAAGCCGAGGCTGACGATATAGGCATCCGGATTCTTGGAATCGACCGTGACCCCCGCCGCAACAACCGAAGGGTAACCAGCCGTGCCGAACAGCCGGGCCAATGCAGGCAGGTCCGGCGCGGCAAAGATCGTGCGAAGGTGCGGCAGTGCCGAGGCCAGCCCCGCCGCATCAATCGCGGCAGTATCGGCAAAGGCCTGATAGGCATCGACAATCCGCCGCTCCGCCGTGCCGGGCGCGGGGTTGGCCTTGACCATGTCGGCCACCAGCGCCTCGACATCGGCAGTCGACTTTTCGATCAGCGTAGTGGCCACGCCAATGCGGGTGAATTGCGGCGGGATCGGGTTTTCGCGCACCCATTTGCCGTTCACGTAGGCATCGAAATCCGCGCCCGGATCCACTGCCGGATCCAACTGGGCAAGGTCCACGCCCCAGGTGCCATAGCTCATCGTCGGCGCAGGAGCGCGCTGGTCCTGCGCGGTGGCCGGCATGGCACAGGACAGGGCAACGGCGGAAACGCCGGTGGCGAGCAACATACGGATCATGCAGGCGACCTTCCAGACATGCACCCGGCCTGACGGCAGTGGGTCTGCCGCGTGCCGGTTGCAATTGTTACTGGAATCTCTAGCCGCGCAGGGCGGCAGAATGCAAGCGGCCGGGCCGTCAGGCCAGCGCCCGTTCGTCAAACTGCAGCGATGCCAGACGGGCGTAGAGCCCGCCCGCGGCCGAAAGCTGCGCATGGTTGCCGGTTTCGACGATGCGGCCATGATCCATCACCACGATCCGGTCCGCCGCGCGCACAGTGGCCAGGCGGTGGGCGATGACCAGGGTGGTGCGCCCCTGCATCAGCCGTTCCAGCGCTTCCTGCACCAGCCGTTCGCTTTCCGCGTCCAGCGCACTGGTTGCCTCATCCAGCAGCAGGATCGGCGCATCGCGCAACAGGGCGCGGGCAATGGCCACCCGCTGGCGCTGTCCGCCGGAAAGGCGCGCCCCGCCCTCACCCAGAAAGGTGTCGATCCCGTCCGGCAATGCGCGCAGGAAATCTTCCGCATTGGCGGCGCGGGCAGCTTCCCAGATCTCTTCCTCGCTGGCGTCCCATGCGCCGTAACGCAGGTTGTCGCGCGCGCTGGCGGCAAACAGGGTGCCTTCCTGCGGGACCAACGCCATGCGGCGGCGCACCTCGGCCGGATCAGCCTGGACCAGCGGCACGCCGTCCAGCCGGATGGTCCCCGACTGCGGATCGTAAAACCGTTCGGCCAGCTGGAACACGCTCGATTTGCCGGCGCCGGATGGGCCGACAATGGCCACGGTTTCACCCGGTTCGATGGTCAGGTTGAAATCAATGATCGCCGCCTGGTCGGGCCGGGTGGGGTAACGGAAGGTGACGTTCTGGAA
>JBARAF010000112.1:0-3622 GCA_049791695.1 Croceibacterium sp. | reverse complement strand
CGGGAGAGTAGCTTAAGTTGGTCCAACTGTCGTCAGATGTACCTGCTATGTCATGCCACCAGACCGACAGACGTCCGACATTGTCGAAATCATATCCGGTGAAGGCCCCCCAAGCGCCCGCCGCCGGGTTCCACCGATAAAAATTTCGCACCTTGCCAAGATTGTCGCGATATTGATGGACGAGCGGATTCCCGCCCGTGAACTTCGTGTAAAAATATCGGCCTAGGCCATCACGGACCGTCTCGAACACGTTCCCATCGGGATGGGTGAGCACGTCTTGATTTCCGCCAACCTGGTATTGATGACCAAGGGTCCGGACCGCTCCGTCCAACGCCTGCGTTTCCTGCGTCTTTCGCCCCATCGCGTCGTAGGTAAACGCAATCCCCTCTCCGCTGTGGCTATCGAACCTGGCGTAGGTAAGATCACCGAACAGATCATAGCCGTAGAATACGTCGCGGGTATGGGTTGGGCTCAGACCATTCCGTTCTGGGACCGCCTTGTTGAGCATCCTCCCAAGATTATCATAGGAAAATGTCAGGAACGCGGCCGCCCTGGTGCGCAACTGGGTGAGGTTGCCTGCCGCATCCCACCAGTACTCCTCAATATCGCTGTCAGAACTGAGCCCGGCGCCTTTGCCGGGCAAGGGGAAACGCGTCTTTACCCGGCGGTCATGGCCGTCATAGACGTAGGTCGTGAGATTGTTTTCACCATCCGCGACCGCCGCAACCTGTCCATTAGTCGTAAAGGCAACCTGCTGGTTCATGGCATCTGGAGTGCCAAACCCCGCAGTGGACTGCGTGACCCGCCCAAGCGCATCATATTGTGTGTACGTCACCCGATCCTGACCATACGATCCTGCAGATCCAGGCGCGCAACTCGTCGCAATACTTCCCCACGCAGCTGGGTTCATACGCTGCACGGTGCAGAGCAGGCGGCTCATGTCACCATATACGACATCAGTAATCTGCGCGTCCGTCGCGCCTGCCCCCGCCTTTTGACGCACCGGGCGCCCGTAGCTGTCGAACTCGATTGCAGTGCGGCTTGCTTGCTCAAAGTTCGCCCAGGCGGTGTCAGATTGATCTGCAACTGTCCCAGTCTCGGTCATGCTCAGCTGGCCTGCGGCATTATAGGTGTTTCGCGTAGCCATCCGCCGTGTGTGGCCGACTCCGGCATCGCCGGCGACCTGCCCGGTCACTTGGCCCGCCATGTTGTAACGGATACGGGATGTGTCGCCTGCGCCTGGCACAGGCCCATCAATAGTGACCGCTCGAGCGAAATTGTCGTAGGCAATTGAGCTCGTCGCGCTCACCGCACTGTTACCCGACCTGGTCGTTATTGCGAGCGGCATAGCGTTGCTGGCCGCTGCGCCGCTTGGATAAGTGATCTCACTTACCAGTTCATCGGCGGAGCCCACGCAGGATGCCGGGTTAGCCGACGTCGCCACGCGGCAGCGGGACGTCGAAGTCGGCAGACTGATCGCCGTCGGCGCCTGGACCAGCGTGCCTGAACTGTCCTTGTAGCGTGCATAAATGTTGGAATAGACCACCCGCGTTTCTGGACGCACCCCAGCGCCGTCGGCCGGCGCAGTCACCTTATCGAGTTGGCCGTTGCCCGCATTCCAGGCATATTCCGTGACCTGCCCAAGTCCGTCGGTGGTGGTGAGCGGCTTGTTGCAAGTTTTCGGGTTGGTGCAACTGGTCGGATACGTCGCGCTTGTGACAATGTTGGCGACGCCCGATCCGGGTTTACCAATCAGGGTCGTCGAGGTGAGGTTGCCGCGTGCATCGTAGGCGTATTCGACGCTATTCAATTCAGGCGCAGTAACCTTTTTGAGCAAGCCATAGGGGCAATTTGCCTCTGCGGTGCCGCAGAACTGCGCGCTGGTCACTTGACCAAGTTCGTTCGAATCACTGACGACCCCATCATCGCCGTCGAAGGTGATTGTCCGAACGTGATTCAATGGGTTGGTAACGCTCGCCGTCGTGGCAGTGAAGCCATAGGTCCAGGTCTGCCCGGCCCGCTGGGCCGTCGCAACATTGTTGCCCGACCACGTATAGGTCATCGCATCAACAGTGGCCCCCGGTGGCCGAACCCCGGTCAGCTTGCCCCCGCTCGACGAATAGGTCGTGGTGCGATTTTCCGGATCGGTCACCGTGTTTGCGCCATAAGTTGCGGTGGGCCAGGCATTCGCAAACGTGCAGGTGCCCGACGGCGCGCAATATTCGACAGCCGTATTGAGGGCGACGGCTTTGTGCAGTTGGTGCCAGGGGTCGCTGGCATTAATACTGGTGATTGTGTCAGTCTGATAAACCAGCTTGATCTGAAAACCGGTAGAGCTGGTTATGGACGCCAAGCGGACCCAGTACCAAGTCTGAGACTGGCCGTACATCGAACTGCAATAGGCCCATAGCTCGTAGGGGAGCGGGGACTCGTAGCACTCTGGAGGCATCTCCGGCGTATAGCTGTAGGTCGAGGTATCGTAATGATAGGTCCAAACCGTCCCATCCGGGAAAGTTACCTGGCTTGGCCTACCCAGACCAGATGCCACAACAGCGTAGTTGTAGGAATCCTGGTAGAAACTGATCTGCGTCCCGTCAGGCCCCACGTATTGGGTTCGGGCGTTGTTCAGCGTGGCGCCGTTTTCAAAGTAAGGGACGTAACCGCCGCTGCCATTGGATTTGAAGGCGACCGATTGCCCCATGAACGACACCGTGAGGTTGTAAGAATCCCCACTGATCGTCGGCAGCTGTGCCGCTCGCCAGCCACTTTCAACCCAAATCTGCGAGAAGCTCAGACCTTTGCTGCCCTCAGGTCCAATAGATACGCCACCCCTGGGCAGAAACACCTGACCCGAAGTAAGATCCACTCCATTCTCGTCAACGGTTGAGCGAACGGGGGGCGGAGGCACCTGCGCTTGCGCACTGGTACTGCCACAGGCGATCGAAATGGTCAGCAGCAAGATTGCCATGCATTTGCGGACGAAGGTCACGGTCATCATTTCCCCCCAAACCTTCGCTTATCGGTCACTAGCGGGCACGATTGTCGCCCGGCGATTTTCAGCGGCCACGTGCGCGCCCACATCGAACTCAAACGAGTCACTGAGATTTGCAGTTATGCTGCCACTTTCAGCCCCGCCTCGCCGCAAGCCAATCCGCCCGTTCTGCGCGAAATTCACCAAGTCGACCCCAAGATCATCGATCTTCGACCAGGGTGCGCGCCCAGCCCCGCTGGCAAGCGAACCGGTGATGTCCTCGACCAGAGGCTTGTCATTAGGATCGGCGCGGAGAAGCAGCACTCGCGTGGAGCCATGACGCTCGAGCGTAACCACGGTCGCCTTCAGACGAAGGTTCACAGACGAATTGTAACGATCCGCTTCGCCGAGCAGCAATCCCGTCCCCCAGCACAGACCGTGGAGCGTCACTCCGCCTTCACCTGCGAGCGGCCGGGGTGATACAAGGCACAAATGCTCTGCACGCTCATCAGCGGGTAATTTAGGCCAAGGCGCACCACGGGCAGGCGCAGCCACCCCCTCCGTCACTTGAGCGCGCGCATCAACTGATACCGAACTGATAGCGACAGCCAACAGACACATTAGGGGCTTTACAAGCCCATCGTTGTGCAC